>NZ_JBEZBN010000027.1:0-93807 GCF_040647115.1 Streptomyces sp. NPDC044571 | reverse complement strand
GACTTCCTCCACACCTACAACCACCACCGCTGCCACACCGCACTCGACGGCAAGCCGCCCATCAGCCGCGTTAACAACCCTGCGGGCCAATACACACCTAGGCCCCGGGCGGGCCGGCCCCGCAGCCCCGTCCTGAGCGGCGGTTCCCCTCCGGGAGCCGCCGCTCAGGCGTTGCGGCACCCCGCCCCGGCCCCGCTTTCGCGTTCGAGCAAGGCCCCGATCGGGAAAACCCCCTCCCGCCGGGCGCAGCGGTACGGCAGGATCACCCAATGGAGCACGTACGCGATCTCACGCTTCTGCCGAAGGCCCACCTCCACCTGCACTTCACGGGGTCCATGCGCCCCTCGACCCTGCTGGAGCTCGCCGACAAGTACGGTGTGCGCCTGCCGGACGCCCTGACCGCCGGGGAGCCGCCCAAGCTGCGCGCCACCGACGAACGCGGCTGGTTCCGCTTCCAGCGGCTCTACGATGCCGCCCGGTCCTGTCTGCGCGAGCCCGAGGACATCCGGCGCCTGGTCCGCGAGGCCGCCGAGGAGGACGTCCGCGACGGCAGCGGCTGGCTGGAGATCCAGGTGGACCCCACCTCCTACGCCCCGCTCCTCGGCGGGATGATCCCGGCCGTCGAGATCATCCTCGACGCCGTCGACGCGGCCTCCCGGGACACCGGCCTGGGCATGCGCGTGCTGATCGCCGCCAACCGCATGAAGCACCCCTTGGACGCCCGCACCCTGGCCCGCCTCGCCGTCCGCTACGCCGACCGCGGGATCGTCGGCTTCGGGCTCTCCAACGACGAGCGCCGCGGCATGGCCCGCGACTTCGACCGCGCCTTCGCCATCGCCCGGGAGGGCGGCCTCCTCGCGGCCCCGCACGGCGGCGAGCTCACCGGCCCCGCCTCGGTCCGCGACTGCCTCGACGATCTGCACGCCTCCCGCATCGGCCACGGCGTCCGCGCAGCCGAGGACCCCCGGCTGCTCCGGCGGCTCGCCGACCGGCAGATCACCTGCGAGGTCTGCCCGGCGTCCAATGTCGCCCTCGGCGTGTACGAGCGGCCCGAGGACGTCCCGCTGCGGACCCTGTTCGAGGCCGGGGTGCCGATGGCGCTGGGCGCCGACGACCCGCTGCTGTTCGGCTCCCGGCTCGCGGCGCAGTACGAGATCGCCCGCCGCCACCACGCCTTCACCGACGCGGAGCTCGCCGAGCTGGCCCGCCAGTCGGTGCGCGGCAGCGCCGCGCCGGGCGACGTACAGGACAAGCTGCTGGCCGGGATCGACCACTGGCTGGCTTCCTAGCGGTCATCGGGTGAGCCGCAGGTCGCCCTCCCAGCAGTCGGCCCGTACCCGGTCCCCGTCCGGGAAGCCGATCTCCAGGCGGGTGCGGCCGGTGTCGGGCGCCGCGAACTCGGTGACCGTCGCCACGGTCTCGCCGAGGTGCCGCAGGAAGGGGTGGTCGCCGAGGTCCTCGCCGACCTCGATCCGGCCCCACTCCCCCATGTCGTAGGGCTGGTGGGGCGCGGCAGACTCCACGATGAGGCACCGGTCGGACCCGGTGCTGATCCTGGTGGACTCGCCCTCGCTGTCGATGAGCCAGACGTCGAGCGGTGCCTCGGAGCGTTCGCCCTCGTAGACGTGCCAGGACGCGACGATCCGGCTGATCGTGCGTCCCACCAGGCGGGTGGGGTCCGTACCGGCCCCGTGCAGTGGACAGAGCATGGCGGCCGGGGCTCCTCAGATGCTGACGCCGACCGTCACCGGTTCGTTGACCAGGGTGACGCCGAAGGCCGCGTGGACGCCCGCACGGACCTCGCGGGCCAGGGCGAGGAGGTCCTCGGTGGTGGCCGTGCCGCGGTTGGTCAGCGCGAGGGTGTGCTTGGTCGAGATGCGGGCGGGGCCGGTGCCGTAGCCCTTGGTGAAGCCGGCCTTGTCGATGAGCCAGGCCGCGCTGGTCTTCGTACGGCCCTCGCCGGCGGGGTAGGCGGGCGGGGCGGTGCCGGGGCCGAGGCGGTCCCGGACGCGGGCGAGGAAGGCGGCGTACGCCTCCTCGTCGAGGACCGGGTTGTGGAAGAAGGAGCCGGCGGACCAGGTGTCGTGGTCGGCGGGGTCGAGGACCATGCCCTTGCCGGCGCGCAGCCGCAGGACGGTCTCGCGGGCCGTGGCGGCGGGGACGCGGTCACCGGCCTCGACGCCGAGGGCGCGGGCGGTCTCCGGGTACTTGATCGGCGCGGAGAGGCCTCCCGCGTCCTCCAGGGCGAAGCGGACGCGCAGGACGACGTACCGCTCGGGCTGGTGCTTGAAGAGGCTGTTGCGGTACGAGAACGCGCACTCGGCGGCGGTCAGCGTGACCGTCTCGCGCCGGGTCCGGTCGTAGGCGACGACCTCGGTGATGGTGTCACACACCTCCTGCCCGTACGCCCCGACGTTCTGGATCGGGGTCGCACCGGCGGAGCCGGGGATTCCGGCGAGGCATTCGATGCCCGCGAGGCCTGCCTCGACGGTGCGGGCGACGGCGTCGCTCCAGTTCTCGCCCGCGGCCAGCTCCAGGGTGGTGCCGGTGAGGGTGAAGCCGGTGGTCGCGATGCGCAGGGCGGTGCCGTCGAAGCCGCGGTCGCCGATGACCAGGTTGCTGCCGCCGCCGATGACGAGGAGCGGGGTGCCGCTCTCGTCCGCGGCGCGGACGGCGTCGACCACCTCGGCGTCGGTGGTCGCGGTGACCAGACGGGTGGCGGGGCCACCGAGGCGGAAGGTGGTCAGAGGGGCGAGGGGGGCGTGGTGGAGTTCCTGCACGTGGACAAGAGTACGGTCCGTGACCCTCGCATCCCGGCGGGGCCACGGACCGTACGTCAGGCCCGGCTCTGCTGCTCGGCCAGCCGGCGCTCGGCTTCGGCCCAGCCGAGGGGCAGCTCGGCGGCCGGGACGGTCCAGAAGGTGAAGGCCGATTCCTTCATGAAGCCGGCGGCGGCGCGGGAGCTGGAGCGGTGCGGCTCGCTGCGGGCGAAGCGGTACAGCGCGTCGCGGTCCTCCCAGGCGGAGAGGGTGAGGAAGGTGCGGCGCAGCACCCGGGCGCGCAGGGCGACGCCGTGGGCGCCGGGGGCGGAGCGGATCTGGCGGATGATGCCGGGCGCCTTGAGGAAGAACCGGAGGGCGCCGGTGAGGGTCTCGGTCTCGAACCGGGAGGCCATGACGTAGACCTCGGCCCCGGGGGCGGGTGGCGTGGGAGTGGACCAGGGGATGTCGGGCACGGCAGGCGCTCCTTCATGTGTCCGGGATCTCAGGAGGGTAAGTGGCTCAAGTGAATTTCGGGCAGTACCTGTTGAGCGGAGCTCAAGCGGTCCGGACCTTGTCGGGGGCTGGGGCCGGGGTCGGGGTCGAGGTCGAGGTCGGGGTCGAGGCGCGGGCTGCGGGGGACGGCGCCTTGGCCGTGCGCGGCAGCAGCAGGGCCAGGCAGGCGGCGAGAGCGACGGCGCCGGCGCCGATCCACAGGGCGGGGACGGTCCCGTCGGCGAAGCTCTGCGGCGAGGCGTAACCGCCCTGGGCGGAGAAGACCGAGGCGAGGACCGCGACACCCAACGCGCCGCCGACCTCGCGCAGGGCGTTGTTGGTGCCGGAGGCCTTGCCCTGGTCGGCGGGGGCGACGGTGGACATCAGGACGTGGGAGGCGGGGGCGAAGTACAGGCCCATGCCGATCCCGCTGACGATCAGCGCCGGGAGCTGGGCGGCGTACGAGACGTCCGTGCTCAGGATCATCGCGAACCAGGCGAGGCCGAGGGCCTGCAGCGCGAGCCCCGCGGCGACGACGGGACGACCGCCGATCCGGTCGGCGAGGATCCCGGCGACCGGGGCGACGAGCATGGGCATGCCGGTCCAGGGGAGCATGCGCAGGCCGGCTTCGGTGGGGGTGTAACCGGCGACACCCTGGAGGAACTGGCTGAGCAGGAAGATCGAGCCGAACATGCCGAGGAACATCAGCAGCCCGGCCGCATTGATCCCGAGGAAGCCGCGGCTGCGGAAGAGCCGCATGGGGAGCATGGGGTTCGCGCTGGTGAAGCCGTGGCGGACGAAGGCACCCACGAGGGCCGTTCCGGCGATCAGGCCGGTGAGGACGGGGCCGCTGGTCCAGCCGTGTGCGTTGGCGTTGACCAGGCCGTAGACGATGCCGAAGAGCCCGCCGCTGATGAGGAGGGTACCGGGGAAGTCGAGGCGGGCGGTCGGGGCCTTGGACTCGGCGAGGCGGAGCCGGGCGAGCGGGATCAGGGCGAGGCCGATGGGCACGTTCAGCCAGAAGATCCACTGCCAGGAGATGTGCTCGGTGAGGCTGCCTCCGACGAGGGGTCCGCTGGCGACGGCGAGCCCGCCGACCGCGCCGTTGATGCCGAGCGCCAGTCCGCGGCGGGCGGCCGGCACGGCGGCGGTGAGCAGGGTGAGGGAGAGCGGCATCATGACCGCCGCGCCGACGCCTTGCACGGCGCGGGCCGCGATGAGGGCGCCGATACCGGGCGAGAGGGCGGCTGCGGCGGAGGCGCCGGTGAAGATCGCGAGCCCGGCGATGAAGAGCCGGCGCCGGCCGAAGCGGTCGCCGAGGGCCGCGCCGAACATGAGGAGGACGGCGAAGGTGAGCGTGTACGCGTTCACCGTCCACTCCAGGTCGGCGAGCGCGCCGCCGAGATCCTTGCGGATGGCGGGGAGCGCCGTGGTGACGACGAGGTTGTCGAGAGCGGCCATGAAGCCGGCGGCGGAGGTGAGGACGAGGGCCCAGAGGGCGGGTCCGCGGAGGTGCTGGTTGTCCTGGCTTTGCTCGTTGCGGTTCACGACGCCCCTAACCGGTTCTTTCTATTAGTTATCACTGACTAACTTTCGTGCGCACACGGAGGTGGCCCTGAAAACGGGCGCTATGAAGCGGAGCCGCGCACCCTGCCCACTCCCCCGCCCCCCGCTCACCCCTCCGGGCGGAGCCGGGCCCGGGCCCGGGCCTCGGGATACAGCCCCTCCCATACGCGGTGCTCGGGCGGGAAGCCCATGGCCGCGAGGGTGTTGATCAGCATTCCGATGGCCATGAAAGTGGTGGTGTCGTGGACCTCGCCCCCGAGCGGGATGCGGACGGTGTCCCAGAGCTCCATCCACCCCTTCCGGACGACCTCCCCGAGCTCGTGGTCCCCGGCCGCCTCGGCGGCGCCGACGGTGACGTACATCTGGAGCTGCATCTGCAGCTTGTCGGGGTCCTCGGCGATGAGCCGGACATAGGCGTTGGCCATGGCCTGCGCGGCCTCCTCCCCGTGCAGGCCTTCGGCGGCGGCGACGAAGACCTCGCGGGTGTCGCGGAGGCAGCGCTCGGCGGCGGCGAGGAAGATGGCGGGCTTGTTGGGGAAGAGCCGGAAGAGATACGGCTGCGAGACGCCGACGCGCTTGGCGATGGCCTCGGTGGAGGTCCCGTAGTAACCACCGCGGGCGAACTCGTGCATCGCCGCGCGGATGACGCTCTCACGTCGCTCGTCTGCGCTCATCCTTGCCATGTGAGCTAAGTTAGTACTCAATCACTAACTCCGCAAGGCCTGGGCAAGGGCCCGCTCGCCCTCCGGGCCCCAGGGCCAAGCGGGACCAGGCAGGCCTCGTGCGAAGCGGCCGCGCACCGGCGGCTCCGGCCACGGGCTCCGCCGAAACGAGCCCCGGACCGGCCACCGGGCCAGGGTCTCCCCACCAACCCCGCAGGATGGCTCCGGCCGAACCCGAGCCCACTCACCGGCTACGCAGGGCGGCGGGCACGGCTGTCGCTCAGCCCGGGCAGCGGCTCGGGCCACCCACTCGGCCGCTACCGAGCCCGGCGGCCCAAGAACAGCCCGGCCAGCCGCCCTTGGCTACGCGGAGCGGCTCCCGAGCAGCGGCGTTGCCGAGCCGGCTCGGTAGGAGCGGGTCGGATCGGCCACAAGGCGGGGGGCCGCCGGGGCGGGGCCCGCCAAGCCCACCCGAGCGCCAAGCCGAGCACCGACCCCGTCGAGTCCGGCCGGAGCGCCAGCCGAAGGCCCGGGGTCGCCGGGGCCGTGGCGCCCGCCAAGCCCACCCGAGCGCCAAGCCGAGCACCGACCCCACCGGCGCCGGCTGCGATCGGGCCCGTCAGCCCCGGCCGGAGCAGCGAGCCGGGGCCCGGCTGGCCCCGCCGAGTCCGGCCGGAGCGCCAGCCGAAGGCCGGGGCCCCAGCCCGTTCTGGCCCACCCCGGCGGCAAGTCGAGCGCCCGGGCCCCGCCGGCGCCCGGCTGAGGCCGGGGCCCGCCGGGCCAAAGCCGGCGGCAAGTCGAGCGCCCGGGTCCGCTCCGGGCGGCGCGCGGTCCGCGGGGGCTCCGGCAGGGTGTGGGGCCGGCGGGCCCGGACGTAGGTGGCCTCAGGCCAGGGTGACCACCGCGCGGGACATGCCCAGGACCTTTTGGCCCGCGCTGAGGGCCGTCAGGTCGACGCGGACGCGGTTGTCGTCCAGCTTGGCCGCGACCTTCCCCGTGACCTCGATCACCGCACCGGCGTCGTCGTTCGGGACCACCACCGGCTTGGTGAACCGCACGCCGTACTCCACCACCGCGCCCGGGTCGCCGACCCAGTCCGTCACCACGCGGATCGCCTCGGCCATCGTGAACATGCCGTGCGCGATCACGTCCGGCAGCCCGACCTCCTTCGCGAACTTCTCGTTCCAGTGGATCGGGTTGAAGTCCCCCGAGGCACCCGCGTACCGCACGAGGGTGGCGCGCGTCACCGGGAAGGACGCCGCCGGCAGTTCGGTGCCGACCTCGACGTCGGCGTACTTGATCTGCGCAGTCATCTCAGGCCTCCTCGGGGGCGCGGGAGACGAGCTTCGTCCACGCCGTCACCACGTGCTCGCCGGACTCGTCGTGGACCTCGCCGCGGATGTCGATGATGTCGTTGCCCGCGAGCGACTTCACGGCCTCGATGGTGGAGGTCACCGTCAGCCGGTCACCGGCCCGCACCGGGCGGGTGTACGCGAACTTCTGGTCGCCGTGCACGACGCGGCTGTAGTCCAGGCCCAGCTGCGGGTCCTCGACGACCTGGCCCGCGGCCGCAAAAGTGATCGCGAACACAAAAGTCGGCGGCGCGATCACATCCGGATGCCCGAGCGCCTTGGCGGCATCGGGGTCGGTGTACGCGGGATTCGCGTCACCCACCGCCACCGCGAATTCGCGGATCTTTTCCCGACCGACCTCGTAGGGATCGGTGGGCGGGTAGCTCCGCCCGACGAAGGACTGGTCGAGCGCCATGGCTCACTACCTCCTGTTGAACGACAGGAGGCCGTCCCCCAATGCAGGGGACGACCTCATGACGGTGCCTGTGTTCGAGACGGCGCTGGGGTCAGCGGGTCTCGCGGTGCGCGGTGTGCGAGTTGCAGCGCGGGCAGTGCTTCTTCATCTCAAGACGGTCCGGGTTGTTACGCCGGTTCTTCTTGGTGATGTAGTTCCGCTCCTTGCACTCCACGCAGGCCAGCGTGATCTTCGGGCGGACGTCGGTGGCAGCCACGTGAGTGCTCCTTGGACGGACTATGGGACGGATGAACGCATAAAAGAGTAGCCGATCGGGAGACCGACCCCGCAATCGGCTACTGTGGGTAGCGGCGACCGGACTTGAACCGGTGACACAGCGATTATGAGCCGCTTGCTCTACCGACTGAGCTACGCCGCTTTGATGTGATCAGCTCCCCACCCGAGGGTGGGGAACCTCTCTCACCAGAGCCCCAATGCGGAATCGAACCGCAGACCTTCTCCTTACCATGGAGACGCTCTACCGACTGAGCTATTGGGGCGAGCGATGAAGACATTACACGGTTGCCCGCCGATCGCCCAAATCCTTTGCGGCGCCTGGCCTCGGAGCGCCCCGTGATGCCTTTCCGGATCAACGCGGGGAGCCCGTCGGGGCGTTTCGGGGTCACTTTCGGGGCGATATGTGGCCGGGCTCACAGGAAGGGCCGCCCTCCGTCAGCTCGGCGAGCCGGCCGGGGCGCGGTCAGTCGGAGCGCAGCCGGCCGGAGCACAGCCGGCCGGAGCACAGCCGCGTACGCCGTGGCGCAGGGGCACCACACCGGTACGACTATTGCGCTCCTCCGCGAAGCGGGGAGCCCCGCGCCCTAGGCTCGGAGCACGCTGCGTGATCTTGGGCCGCAGGCCGCGGCCGCCCGGCCCAGGAACCGCCCGAGCCCCCGCAGGAGCGCGATGTCCGACAGCCAGCCGCAGCAGCCGCCCCCGTCCCCGCGCCGCGGCAACGGTCGCGGCACGGAGGGCGGCCACGGACCCCTGCGCCCCACAGGCAACGCGCATCCGGCCGCCTCCGAGGCCACCACCCTCCTGCTCGCCGGAGCCCGCCTCACCGACGGCCGTACGGTCGACGTCCGGCTCAGCGGCGGCCGCATCCAGGCCGTCGGCACCGCGGGCAGCCTGCGCACGCCGGCGCTGTCGCGGGTGGACCTGAGCGGCTACCTGCTGCTCCCCGCCCCCGCCGAGCCGCACGCCCACGGGGACACGGCCCTGACGGCCGACGGGGAGGGGCCGGTCTCGTACACCGCCGACGAGGTGCAGCGCCGGGCCACCGAGGCGGTTCTGCTCCAGCTCGGCCACGGGGCGACGGCCGTGCGCTCCCACGTCCGGATCGGCGACGTCCACGGCCTCGGCCCCGTCGAGGCCGTCCTCCAGGCCCGCCGCTCGCTGCGCGGGCTCGCGGACCTGACGGCCGTGGCCGTACCGCGGCTGCTGACCGGGGTGGCGGGCGCGGACGGGCTCGCCATGCTGCGTGACGCCGTCAAGATGGGCGCCTCCGTGATCGGCGGCTGCCCGGACCTGGACCCCGATCCCGCCGGTTTCCTCGAAGCCGTCCTGGAGCTCGCCGCGGAGCACGGCTGCCCCGTGGACCTGCACACGGACGGTGACGATCCCGGCCGGCTGTCCCGGCTCGCCGCGATGGCCGGCGGGCTGCGGCCCGGCGTGAGCATCGGCCCCTGCGGCGGCTTGTCGCGGCTCCCGCTGGACGCGGCGACCCGCGCCGCCGACCAGCTCGCCGCGGCCGGGGTACGGGTGACCTGCCTGCCCCAGGGCGACTGCGCGGCCCTGGAACGCCGCGGCCTGCGCACCGCCCCCGTACGCCTGCTGCGCGCGGCCGGGGTCCGGGTCGCGGCGGGCAGCGGCGCCCTGCGCGACGCCGGGAACCCGGTCGGGCGGGGGGACCCGCTGGAGGCCGCGTACCTGCTGGCCTCGCAGGGCGGTCTGCGGCCCGCGGAGGCGTACGGGGCGATCAGCACCGCCGCGCGGGAGGCCATGGGCCTGCCGGAGGTGCGGGTGGAGGCGGGCTTCCCGGCGGAACTGCTCGCCGTGCGCGGGGACCGGATCTCGGGCGTGCTGTCCCTCGCCTACAGCCGGATCGTGATCCACCGCGGCCGGGTGGTAGCCCGTACGAGTGCCGTCCGGGAGTACTGCGACTCGGCGGTCGCGGTGGCCCTGGACCTGCCCCGGCAGGGCCGAATGGAGCCCGGCCCCTGATCCTGCGCCGGGCGTTCCCGGGCGGGCGTGCCCGGCTCGTCGTACGGTCGGGGCATGCGCATCGTCATCGCGGGTGGACACGGTCAGATCGCGCTGCGGCTGGAGCAGCTGCTCGCCGCGCGCGGATACGAGGTCGCGGGCATCATCCGCGATCCGGCGCAGGGCGACGACCTGCGCGCAGCGGGCGCCGAACCGGTGCTCTGCGACCTGGAGTCGGCCTCCGTGGAGCATGTGGCGGGGATTCTGCAGGGCGCGGAGGCGGCGGTGTTCGCGGCCGGGGCGGGGCCGGGCAGCGGGGCGGAACGCAAGGGCACCGTGGACCGGGATGCGGCGGTGCTGTTCGCCGATGCGTCCGAACGGGCCCGTGTACGGCGTTTCCTGATGGTCTCTTCGATGGGGGCGGACGCGCATCACGAGGGCGACGAGGTCTTCGACGTCTACCTGCGCGCCAAGGGTGCGGCCGACGACCACGTACGGACGCGGCTGGGGCTGGAGTGGACGATCCTGCGGCCCGGCTCGCTGACCGACGAGCCGGGCACGGGCCAGGTCCGCCTGGAGGCGCGCACGGGCCGCGGGGCGGTGCCGCGCGACGACGTGGCGACGGTGCTGGCGGAGCTGATCGAGACCCCGGCGACGGCCGGCCTGACCCTGGAGCTGGTCTCGGGCTCGACCCCGGTCCCGGTGGCCGTGAAGGCGGTGGCCGGCAACTGACCTGAACGGCCGTCACGGCTCTGGCCGTGGCCCTGGATCAGAACTCGGCGGTGACCTTGTCGTCGGAGCGTCCGACGGAATCCTGCTGGTACTGCTTCTCGTAGGCCGTGCGGATACGCTCGATGCGCGCGCCGCGTTCGTCGGCCTCGCTCTCGGGGTAGAGCAGCACCACCTCGTACGACGTCTCGCGGACGGTCCTGCCGTCCTGGCCGCGCCACTGGCCGCGGCCGTCCTGGAGGGTCAGCCCCTCGGGGAAGGCGGGGGTGATCTCCCGGTCCAGGAACCGCATGAACTCCTTCTCTCCGACGGGCGGCCGGCCGCCGGGCCGGCCGGTGCCGAAGTACAGCCGCGTCTCCTGGTAGGGCGCCCCGACGTGACCGTGCAGCGCGGCTCCCACCAGGGCCGGGATCCCGGCCGCGAGCAGGGCGAGGAGCACCCCGCCGCCGACCTTCCCACCCGATGCAGAAATCCGTTTCACCCCCGGAGAACGAACAGGAGACGAGGACGATGCGGCCGATGACCGCCTCCGACGTCGAACGGGCGGCAGCCGACATGGTGGCGGCCCTGGCCCCGCACACGGACCGCGACGGGCAGGTCCGGGCCGGCTCCCTCGACTGGAGCTGCTGGACGACGGCGGCCCACGTCGCGCACGACCTGCCGGCCTACGCCACCCAGCTGGCCGCCCGGCCCGAGGACGCCTACCTCCCGCTCGACCTGCGGGTCCGGGACTCGGCCCCGCCCGCCGAGGCCGGCTCCCGCCCGGGCGCCGCGCCCGGCTGAAGCCGCCACCCCGCAGGGCCGGCGGCAGCACGCGGACCCTCCTGCCCCGCCCACGACGGCTCGCCACCATTCGCCACCCTCCGCCGTACTTTCGCGCTACCCGTCCAGCGCCCTGATCTGGGACAGAGCGCGCGAGCCGCAGAATTCGCCACCTGGCGCCACGGGCCGCAAGGCTTCGCGCCATGCCCCTGACCTGGGAAAACGCCTGCTTCCTCCCGCTGACCAGGCAAGAGCCTCTGTAAGGTGGGAGCCACACCGCGGGCTGGAATGCACCGGGGTGCTGGACGATCTGCGCCGGCAGGCAGAGACTCACCTGGACTCCCGCGCAACGAAGTCGGCCCGATTCCGGCACCACCCGGAATCGGGCCTCGCGCGGGCATCGTGGGCCCGGCCGACTAGACGGCGGCCGGGCTCACACCACGACCGATCGTCCGGACCTTCGGCCACGCCATCAAGGCGTGAGCCGCTCGATGCACTCCGCGATGGCGGCAACCGCAGCCAGGACCGCTAACGCGGTCTGCAGCCAGTCGCGCTGCTGCCCGCGTCGTCGTCGTGCCTTGCACTTCTTCGGCCGCACCATCGATCCCACTCCTTCTCTCGTCCTCCGGCCGGAGCCGGACCCCGCCCCGACGGGCAGGGCGCATGCAAGGAGAGAAAGCGTCGAACTGCTCGCAACTTACCGTGCGCCACACAGCGGATACGCGCCCCGGAACCATTCGCCAGCGTTCGCCATGGACCGCCACAAGGGTCAGCCACCCTCGCCCACGGCCCGCGGCGGTCAATCGATCGGCGGGCCGTGCCCGGGCATACGAAGAAACCCCCGCGCACTGCGTTTCCGCAGATGAACGGGGGTTCCACTCGCGTGGCGGCGCCAGGATTCGAACCTGGGTAGGCTAAGCCGACGGATTTACAGTCCGCTCCCATTGGCCACTCGGGCACACCGCCATGGGATGTCGCCGGTGAGGCCGCTTTGGGGCGGTGCTCGGTGGCAACGACGTAAACGATACCTGATGCCAGAGGGTGCTTCGCCACCGGATTGATCAGCGCTGCGCCCGGGCGCGGTGGCTAGGCTTTGCGGAGCGGGCCGGGGATGTCCGGCCGCGCCCTCCGGGGCAATGACAGCCGACTTCAAGGAGCCACAGCACATGGCCGACTCCAGTTTCGACATCGTCTCGAAGGTCGAGCGGCAGGAGGTCGACAACGCCCTCAACCAGGCCGCCAAGGAACTCTCGCAGCGCTACGACTTCAAGGGCACCGGCGCCACCATCGCCTGGTCCGGCGAGAAGATCCTGATGGAGGCGAACTCCGAGGAGCGCGTCAAGGCCGTCCTCGACGTGTTCGAGACCAAGCTGGTCAAGCGCGGGATCTCGCTCAAGGCGCTCGACGCCGGTGAGCCCCAGCTGTCCGGCAAGGAGTACAAGATCTTCGCCACGATCCAGGAGGGCATCTCCCAGGAGAACGCCAAGAAGGTCGCGAAGATCATCCGGGACGAGGGTCCCAAGGGCGTCAAGGCCCAGGTCCAGGGCGAGGAGCTGCGCGTCAGCTCCAAGAGCCGCGACGACCTGCAGGCCGTCCAGGCGCTCCTGAAGGGCAAGGACCTGGACTTCGCGATCCAGTTCGTGAACTACCGCTGACCCCGCTGACCCGCTGAACCGGGTCAGCGATCGGCCCGCACGCCGGCCCGGTGGTCCCACAGGACCGCCGGGCCGCGGTCGTTGCGGGGGCATGACGGCACACGGGCCCGGCGTGCGCGGCGCGCGCGCCTCGGGGGCCTCCGATGGGCACTTGGGCCGCTCTGTGTGCGCCCACCACGCTGGTGGCATCCATCACCGCGCGGCAGGAAGGTGCGCACATGCCTGGGGCCGGCTCGTTTCGCGAAGACCTCGGGGCGTCCGTCGTCGTCGCGCTCGTCGCGCTGCCGCTCTGCGTGGGGGTGGCCGTCGCTTCCGGGGTGCCGGCCGAGCTGGGGATCGTCACCGGGGTGGTGGGCGGGCTCGTCACCGGGTGGCTGCCCGGCAGTTCGCTCCAGGTGAGCGGGCCGGCCGCGGGGCTCACCGTGCTCGTCTACGAGGCGGTGCAGGCGTACGGGCTGCCCGCGCTCGGGGTGCTGGTGCTGGCCGCCGGGATCCTGCAGCTGTGCATGGCGGTGCTGCGGTTCGGGCGGTGGTTCCGGGCGATCTCCCTCGCCGTCGTGCACGGGATGCTGGCCGGGATCGGGCTGGTGCTGATCGCCGGGCAGCTGTAAGCGGTGGGCGGTGTGCCCGCGCCCGGCCGGACCCTGGAGAAGATCGGCGGGGTGTCGGCCCTCGGCACCGAGGCCGACTGGGCCGCCGTGGCGCTCGGCGCGGCGACCATCGCCGTCCTCGCGGCCTGGCGCCGCATGCCGGCCCGGCTGCGGCTCGTCCCCGGGGCCCTGGTCGGGGTGGCCGCGGCCACCGCCGCGGCCGTGTTCCTGGAGCTGCCCGTCGAGACGGTACGGGTGACGGGGGTGCTGGAGGCCGTCGCTCCGCCCGGCTGGGGGGAATTCGGGGTGCTGGCCTCCGTCGGGGCCTGCGGAACGGTCCTCGCGCTCGCGCTGATCGCCTCCGCCGAGACGCTGTTCAGCGCGGCCGCCGTGGACCGCATGCACGACGGCGCGCGGACCGACTACGACCGGGAACTCATCGCCCAGGGCGTCGGCAACACGGTCTGCGGCATCCTCGGGGCGCTGCCGATGACCGCCGTGATCGTGCGCAGCGCCACGAACGTGGAGGCCGGGGCCCGCACCCGGGCGGCCCGGATCATGCACGGCGGCTGGCTGCTGCTGTTCGCCGTGGCACTCCCGCGGCTGTTGGAGGTGGTGCCGCTCGCGGCACTGGCCGGCGTACTGCTGCACGCGGGCTGGAAGCTGCTCCCGGTCCGGGCGGTGCTCGCCCTGTGGCGGACGCACCGGGGCGAGGCGGTGGTGCTGGTGGCGACGGCCGCCGCGGTCGTGGCCACCAACCTGTTCGAGGGGGTGCTCATCGGGCTGGGCCTCGCCGTGGTCAAGGCGGCCTGGGAGACCTCGCACGTGCACATCGAGGAGGTCTGGGAGGGCGGGGAGCTGTGCGTGCAGGTCTTGGGCAACGCCAGCTTCCTGCGGCTGCCCCGGCTGCTGGACGCGCTGGAGGCGCTGCCGCCGGAACAGCCCGTACGCCTGGACCTGAGCCGACTGCGCCACCTCGACCACGCCTGCCTGACCGCTCTCCGCGGATGGGAGAAGGACCGGGCCCCCGTGCCCGGCCGGGAAGGCGTCGCGTAGGTCCGCCATCACGCCGCCCCGTGCGACCGGCCCGCGATCCGGCCCGGCTACGCTCCGCCCGTGGACAACGGGCTGAAGCGCACCCTCGGCGTCACCGACGCCGTGGTCGTCGGGCTGGGCGCGATGGTCGGGGCCGGAATCTTCGCCGCGCTCGCCCCGGCGGCGCACGCGGCGGGCACGGCGGGCGGCGACCTGCTGGCCGCCCTCGCAGGGGCGGCCCTCGTCGCCTACTGCAACGCGCACTCCTCGGCGCGGCTGGCCGCCCGCTACCCCGCCTCCGGCGGCACCTACGTCTACGGGCGGGAACGGCTCGGCCCGTTCTGGGGATATCTGGCGGGCTGGGGCTTCGTCATCGGCAAGACCGCCTCCTGCGCGGCCATGGCGCTCACGGTCGGGGCGTACGTATGGCCGGGGCAGCAGCATGCCGTGGCCGTCACGGCGGTGGTGGCGCTGACCGCCGCGAACTACGGGGGCGTGCAGAAGTCCGCCCGGATCGCCCGGGTGATCGTGGCGGCGGTGCTGGCCGTGCTGGCCGGGGTCGTGGTGGTGTGCCTGTCCTCCGGAGCGGCCGATTCGGGGCGGCTCGGCGGCAGTTGGGGCGGCGGGGGCCTGTCCGGTGCCCTCGGGCTGCTGCAGGCGGCGGGGCTGCTGTTCTTCGCCTTCGCGGGCTACGCCCGGATCACCACCCTGGGCGAGGAGGTGCGTGATCCGGAGCGCACGATCCCGCGGGCGGTGCCGCTCGCCCTGGGGATCGCCCTGCTGGTGTACGCCGCGGTGGCGGTGGCGGCGCTGTCGGTGCTCGGCGCCGAGGCGCTCGCCGGGTCGGCGGCCCCGCTGGCCGACGCGGTCCGGGCGGCCGGGCGGCCCGGACTGGCACCCGTGGTCCGGGCGGGGGCGGCCCTGGCGGCGCTGGGCTCGCTGCTGGCGCTGGTGCTCGGGGTGTCGCGGACCACCCTGGCGATGGCGCGGGACGGCCACCTCCCGCGCGCGCTGGCCGCCGTACACCCCCGCCACCAGGTTCCGCACCATGCGGAGATCGCCGTGGGTGCGGTGGTCGCGGTCCTCGCGGCGACCACTGATCTGCGGGGTGCGATCGGTTTCTCCTCCTTCGGAGTACTCGCCTACTACGCGATCGCGAACGCTTCTGCGTGGACTCTCGATTCAGCTGTCAAGGGCCGGGCCGTGGCAGCGGTCGGGCTGTCCGGCTGTGTCGTACTGGCCTGCGCGCTCCCCGCCGCCTCGGCCGCCGCGGGGGCGGCGGTGCTGGCGCTGGGCGCACTGGCCTACGCCGTACGCGGGCGGCTCACCGGCGGGGACCGAAGCCGGCTATGAGCGCGACACGGGTCGGCTCCGCGGCACCCAACGTCGCCGTCAAGGGCATTCCGTATCAGTGCGCACAGCGGTGCGCATCTGCGGCGACTTGCATCGGCAACTGCTCGGTCCCGTTCATGACCCCATCGTGACCCACCCCACTGACAATCGCCCTGACCTGCACGATCGAGCCCGGCGAGGCAGTTCGGAGCAACCGTCAGCTCTCGCCGCCGGCCGTCCTGCTCTCGCCGCCGGCCGTCCCGTCGCGGCTTTCTGACGAGCCGTCGCGGGCCGAGTCGTACCCGACGAAGTACGTGGGCCTGCGCTGCACGGCGGTGTAGATCCGCCCGATGTACTCGCCGAGCAGCCCGACGCAGATCAGCTGCACCCCGCCGAGGAAGAGCATCGCGACGAACAGCGAGGTCCATCCGGGGACCGTGCTGCCCACCAGGAAGATGACGAGGGTGACGGCGATCATCAGGAAGCAGGTGACGAAGCTGATCACGCCGAGCCAGGTCGCGAGCCGCAGCGGGGCGGCCGAGAAATTGGTGATGCCGTCGACGGCGAGGCGGATCATCTTGCTCAGCGGGTACTTGGTCTCGCCCGCCACCCGCTCGCCCCGCCGGTAGGTGACCTGGCCGCTGGGGAAGCCGAGCCACGGCACGAGCAGCCGGTAGACCTGGTGCTGGTCGGGAAGGGCCTTGAGGGCTTCCACGGCCTCGCGGCTGAGCAGCCGGAAGTCCCCGGCCTGCGCGGGCACCTGCTTGCCGACCATGCGGCGCATCAGCCAGTAGTAGGCCCCGGCGGTGCGGCGCTTGAAGCCGGTGTCGGTGCTGCGGTCGGAGCGGACGCCGTAGACGATGTCGAGGTGTTCGGCCCGGGCCAGCTCTAGCATCTCCGGGATCTTCTCCGGCGGGTCCTGGAGGTCGGCGTCGATGCTCGCCACGTACGCCCCGACGCAGCGGTGCAGTCCGGCCCGCAGGGCTGCCTGGTGACCGGAGTTGCCGCGCAGCCGCACGATGCGCAGTTGCGGCCAGCTGCTGTGGAGTTCCTGGAGGAGCCGGGCGGTGCCGTCGGTGCTGCCGTCGTCGACGGCGACGACCTCGTACGCGTCGGTGGTGGCGTCGAGTACGGGCCGCAGGCGGCTCACGAGGGCGGGCAGGGCCTCTTCCTCGTTGTACATCGGCACGATGACCGACAGGGTCGTGTCCGTGTTCGCGGCCGGCACTGGCACTGGTTCTTCCTGCCCGTCGGTTGGCCGGCTACCGGGACGCGAACGGAGCGTCGGTCGGGACGATCTCGCGGCCCAGCGGCAGCAGGGAGAGCGGCACCATCTTGAAGTTGGCGATGCCGAAGGGGATGCCGATGATCGTCACGCACAGGGCGATGCCGGTGACGATGTGGCTCAGGGCCAGCCACCAGCCCGCCAGGACCAGCCACAGGACATTGCCGATGCAGGAGGCCGCGCCCGCGTCCCGGCGCTCGACGGCGGTGTAGCCGAACGGCCAGAGGGCGTACACCGCGATGCGGAATGCGGCGATGCCGAAGGGGATGCCGAGGATGGTGATGCACAGGAGCACACCCGCCAGGCAGTAGCCCAGGAACAGCCAGACGCCGCTGAGGACGAGCCAAATGATGTTCAGGATGGTTTTCACTGACTGCGGCCTGCCATCTGTTCGAGCCGGGCGATGCGCTCGGCCATCGGAGGATGCGTGGAGAACATCTTAGAAAGGCCCTGGCCCGGGCGGAACGGGTTGGCGATCATCATGTGGCTCGCCGTTTCCAGCCGGGGCTCGGGGGGCAGCGGCAACTGCTTGGTGCCCGCGTCCAGCTTGCGCAGGGCGCCCGCCAGGGCGAGCGGGTCCCCGGTGAGCTGGGCGCCGGACGCGTCGGCCTCGTACTCGCGCGAGCGGCTGATGGCGAGCTGGATCACGGAGGCGGCCAGCGGCCCCAGGATCATGATCAGCAGCATGCCGAGGAGGCCGGGGCCCTCGTCGTCGTCGGACCGGCCGACCGGGATCAACCAGGCGAAGTTCACCAGGAACATGATGACGGAGGCGAGCGCTCCGGCGACCGACGAGATGAGGATGTCGCGGTTGTAGACGTGGCTCAGCTCGTGGCCGATGACCCCGCGCAGCTCGCGCTCGTCGAGGAGGCGCAGGATGCCCTCGGTGCAGCAGACGGCGGCGTTGCGCGGATTGCGGCCGGTGGCGAAGGCGTTGGGTGCGTCGGTCGGCGAGATGTAGAGCCGGGGCATGGGCTGGCGCGCGGACGTCGAGAGCTCGCGCACCATGCGGTAGAGCGCGGGCGCCTCGAACTCGCTGACGGGGCGGGCGCGCATCGCGCGTAGAGCCAGCTTGTCGCTGTTCCAGTACGCGTACGCATTGGTCCCGAGGGCGACGAGGACGGCCACGATCAGGCCGGTCCGCCCGAAGCGGCTCCCGATCAGGATGATGAGTGCGGACAGCCCGCCGAGGAGTACGGCGGTCTTCAGCCCGTTGTGCCGGCGGTGCACGGTGCGCCCTCCAAATGGTGCGGCAGGAAGACCCCCGTCGAGGATCCGAGGACACCTGGGGGTCTACGGTCCAGTGGAGCCTCCCTTCCTGGTCAACGCGAGGGGAGGGCGTCCGGTTCCCGGAGCGTGCCGGGCCCGCCGTCCGCCCCGGCCGGGGCCGGACGGGCGGCGGCGGGCGTTGCTCCGTACGGGGCAGGGCGTACGGAGGAGGGCATACGGGCCGCGGGCCTACGGGCGGACGGCGTACGGGCGGACGGCGTACGGGCGGACGGCGTCCGGGCCGGTGTACGAGCCGGTGTACGGGCTACAGCGGGAACAGGCTGCCCGCGGCGAAGCGCAGGACCAGCTGCGGGGCGCCGGACAGCACCACCGCGACGACGGCGGTGACCACGATCGCGGCGCCGACCGGCCAGGGCGTCTTCGCCGGGGCCGCGTCCGGGGCCGGGTGCTCCGGCGCGCGGAACAGCAGCGCGGTCCACCGCAGGTAGTAGTACAGGGCGATGACGACGTTGACCGCCATGACCACGGCCAGCCAGCCCAGGCCCGCGTCGACCGCGGAGCGGAAGACGGTGACCTTGGCGAACAGGCCGATCAGACCCGGGGGCAGCCCGGCCAGGCAGAGCAGGAAGAAGGCCAGCGCGAGCGCGGCGGCGGGGCGCTGCGCGTACAGCCCCCGGTAGTCGCTGATGCGGTGCAGCGGCTTCGTCCGGGCGACCAGGGCGGCCACGGCGAAGGCTCCGAGGTTCACGGCGGCGTACATGAGGGCGTACGCGACGGTGGAGCCGATCTGGTCCCGGTCGGAGTAGGCGGCGGCCGCGATCGGGACCAGCAGGTAGCCGGCCTGGCCGACCGAGGACCAGGCGAGCAGGCGTACGGCGCCGTGCGGCCGGTCGGCGGACTGGCGCAGGGCGGCGGCGTTGCCGAGGGTCATGGTGAGCGCGGCGAGGACGGCGAGGGCCGGACCCCAGATCTGCGCGTACGCGGGAAAGGCGACCACCGTGACCAGGATGAGGCCGGTGAAGCCGACGGCCTTGCCGATCACGGAGAGGTAGCCCGCGATGGGCAGCGGCGCGCCGACGTACGTGTCGGGCACCCAGAAGTGGAAGGGGACGGCCGCGGTCTTGAAGGCGAAGCCGACGAGGGTGAGCGCGACGCCCGCCATGGCGAGGGTGTCGAGCTGCCCGGGGACGTTTCCGAGGAGGACGGCGACCTGGCTGAGGTGCAGGGAGCCGGTGGCGGCGTAGACGAAGCTGACGCCGAGCAGGGAGACGGCGGTGGCCGTGACCGAGGACAGGAAGAACTTGAGGGCGGCCTCGGAGGAGAGCCGGTCGCCGCGGCGCATGCCGACGAGCGCGAAGGCGGGCAGCGAGGCGACTTCCAGGGCGACGATCAGGGTGGCGAGGTCGCGGGAGGCGGGCAGCAGGGCGGCGCCGGCGGCCGAGGAGAGCAGCAGGAACCAGTACTCGCCGGCCGGCATGCGCCCGTCGCGGATGCCGGTGACGGACAGCAGGGCGGTGACCAGCGCGCCGGCCAGGACCAGGAACTGGATGACGAGCGTGAAGTGGTCGGCGGTGTAACTGCACGCGCCGGGGTCGCCGATGAGGCAGAAGGTGGCGCGGTCGCCTGCCCTCAGCGGCAGCAGGAAGGCGGTGGCGGCGGCGAGGCCGGCCACGGAGACCCAGCCGAGCAGCGGCTTGCGCCCCTCGGGGACGAAGAGGTCGGCGACCAGGACGACGAGGGCGACGGCGGCGGTGAGGACCACGGGGGTGATCGCGAGCCAGTCGACGCTCTGGACGTACGTGGCGGTGGGTGCGGTTGCGGCGAGGGCCGTGTGCAGGGCCGTCATGCGTTGCCTCCGGCGAGGAGCTTGTGGACGGCCGGGTCGGTGAGGCCGAGGAGGACCGCGGGCCACAGGCCGGCGAGGACGGTGAGGGCGGCGAGCGGGGTCCAGGCGGCGAACTCGTAGTGCTGGACGTCCGCGAGGACGGGCGCGGGCCCGGCCTCGGACGGGCGGGGCGCCGCGGGGTCGCCCATGCAGACGCGCCGTACGACGATCAGCAGGTAGGCGGCGGTGAGGAGGGTGCCGAACGCACCGAAGGCCATGTACGTGAGGAAGGCCGGGCGGGACAGGCCCGCCGCCGGGTCGAACGCGCCGAACAGGGAGAGCATCTCGCCCCAGAAGCCGGCGAGGCCGGGCAGGCCGAGGGAGGCGACGGCGGCGAAGGCGAGGAGCGCGCCGAGGCGCGGGGCGCGGCCGTAGAGGGCGGCGCCGGTGGCTCCGGCGAGGGTGTCGAGGTCGGCGGTGCCGTAGCGGTCCTTGAGGGCGCCGACCAGGAAGAAGAGAAGGCCGGTGATCAGGCCGTGGGCGATGTTGGCGAAGAGCGCGCCGTTCACGCCGGTGGGGGTCATCGAGGCGATGCCGAGGAGGACGAAGCCCATGTGGCCGACGGAGGAGTACGCGATGAGCCGCTTGAGGTCGCCCTTGTTGCCCTTGCGGGCCAGCCACAGGCAGGCCAGGGAGCCGTAGACGATGCCGATGGCGGCGAGGGCGCCCAGGTAGGGGGCGAAGGTGTGCATGCCGCCGGGGGTGACGGGGAGCAGGATGCGGACGAACCCGTACGTGCCCATCTTGAGCAGGACGCCGGCCAGCAGGACGGAGCCGACGGTGGGCGCGGCGGTGTGGGCGTCCGGCAGCCAGCTGTGCAGCGGCCACATCGGGGTCTTCACGGCGAGGCCGATGCCGATGGCGAGAACGGCCAGGACCTGGGTGGTGTGGGTCAGTCCGCGCCCGTTGTCGGAGGCGAGTGCCACCATGTCGAACGTGCCGCTGTTCAGTCCGATCAGCAGCAGTCCGAGGAGCATGACCACGGATCCGAGGAGGGTGTAGAGGATGAACTTCCAGGCGGCGGCCTGCCGCTGAGCCCCGCCCCAGCGGGCGATGAGGAAGTACATCGGGATGAGGACCATCTCGAAGGCGAGGAAGAACAGCAGCAGGTCGAGGACGGCGAAGGTGGCGAGGGTGCCGGACTCCAGGACGAGGAGCAGCGCGACGAAGGCCTTGGGGGAGGGGCCTGCGGGGAGCTTGAAGTAGCTGTAGAGCGCGCAGAGGAAGAACAGCAGCGCGGTCATCAGGAGGAGGGGGAGCGAGATGCCGTCGATGCCGAGGTGGATCCGGACGTTCAGCGCCTGGATCCAGCTGATGTCGGTGGTCGCCTGGAAGCGGGCGGGGGCGTCGTGGTCGAAGCCGAGGGCGAGGGCGATCGCCGCGGCGAGGATCACGCCGGTCACGGTCACGCCGTGGCGCAGCACGGCCTGGTCGGGGCTCCTGCCCTTGAGACCGGGCGGGGGCGGCAGCAGGGCCGCGGCGGCGCCGAGGAGCGGTGCGGCCACGACGAACGCCAGAAGGAACTGCATCACGGACGGGCTGATATCGATCACGGCTGACTCTCGGCTCACGATCCGGCGTTGATGTTGGCGAGGACGGCGGTGGCGATCGCCAGGACCACGGCGCCGGCGAGCAGGGCGCTCAGGTAGCTCTGCACGTTGCCGGTCTGGGCGCGGCGTACGAGGCTGCCGAGCAGCCGGGGGCCGGTGCCCGCGCCGCGGACGTACGTGTCCACCACCTCGCGGTCGAGGAAGCGGACGAGGCCGGCGGCCGCCCGGACGGGACGGACGAAGAGGCGGTCGTAGACGGCGTCGAGGTGGAAGCCGTCGGCGGCGTGCCGGTGCAGCGGGCCCAGGAGCGCCCGACCGGGGTCGGGGGCGGGGCCGGCCGGGACGGCGGGGTGCTCGTGGGTGACCTCGGCGACCTCGGGGGTCTCGGCGGCGGACTCCGCGGCGGCGGTCGCGGCGGAGTCGGCGGCGGCGACGGCGGGCTGTTCGACACCACCTGCTCCGGCGCCGGTGACGGGCACGGCGGGGACTGCGGGCAGCTTGGCCGTGGCGCGCTGCCACAGGGCGTAGGTGAGGACCGCGCCGAGGACGGCGGCTCCGGTACCCAGGACTGAGGTGGTCACCGTCGGGCTGAGCTCGCGGCCGTCGAACCAGTCGGCGAGCGGGCCCGCGGCGAGGCCGAAGCCGACCGAGGGGATCGCGAGCAGCCACAGCACGCCGGTCATGGCGAGGGGCTCCCTGCCGTGGTCGGGGGCGGCGGCGCCCCGGCCGCGGAAGGCCATCAGCCACAGGCGGGCGGCGTAGGCGGCGGTGAGCAGGGCGGTCAGCACCCCGGCGGTGAGCACCACCCAGCCGGCGGCGGCCGGTGCGAGCCGTTCGTGCCCGGTGGCGGTGTGCTCGGCGGCGACGAGGACGGCTTCCTTGGAGAAGAAGCCGGCGAAGGGCGGGATGGCGGCGAGCGCGAGCAGCGCGATCGTCATGGTCCAGAAGGCGTCGGGGATGCGCTTGGCCAGGCCGTCCATACGGGACATGGCGGCCAGGGAGTTCGTACCGGCGGCGTGGATGATCACGCCGGCGCCGAGGAACAAGAGGGCCTTGAAGGCGCCGTGGGACAGGAGGTGGAAGACGGCGGCGCCGCGGTCGCCGACGGCCAGGGCGCCGGTCATGTAGCCGAGCTGGCCCACCGTGGAGTAGGCGAGGACCCGCTTGATGTCGTCCTGGGCGAGGGCGGCGAGGCCGGAGCCGACCATCGTGACGGCCGCCATGACGGCCATGACCAGCAGCGCGGCCCGGGAGGCCGTGAAGACGGGCAGGAGCCGGGCGATGAAGTAGACACCGGCGGCGACCATCGTCGCGGCGTGGATCAGGGCGGAGACCGGGGTGGGGCCCGCCATCGCGTCCGGGAGCCAGGTGTGCAGCGGGAACTGCGCGGACTTGCCGGCCACTCCGGCGAGCAGCAGGAGGGCGATCAGCGTCGGGTGGTCGAGCCCGCCCGCGGCGACGGTGCCCAGGATCCCGGTGATCCGGAAGGAGCCGGCGTCGGCGGCGAGCGCGAACAGGCCGATGAGGAAGGGGACGTCGCCGAGCTTGGTGACGAGGAAGGCCTTCAGGGAGGCGGAGCGGGCCGCCTCGGTCTCCCAGTAGTGCCCGACCAGGAAGTAGGAGCAGATGCCCATGATCTCCCAGCCGACCAGCAGCACCATCAGGTCGCCGGAGTAGACGACGAGCAGCATGGCGGAGGTGAACAGGGAGACCAGAGCGGCGTACGAGGGGTAGCGCGGGTCCTCGCGGAGGTACGCCGTCGAGTAGAGCTGGACGCAGGTCGCGACGACGCCGACGAGGACGGCCACCAGCGCGGCGAAGCCGTCGAGGTGCAGGGAGAGCTCGATCGGCACGGACCCGGTCGGGGTCAGCTCGGTGGCGGTGTCGATCGCCTTGCCGCCGCCCTGGCGCACGGCGACGAGCACGGCCAGTACGGCGGCGGCCAGGGTGGGCAGCAGCGCGAGGGGCCGGACGAAGCCGGGGGCGGTCCGGCCGAGCAGCAGGCCCGCCACAGCGCCCAGGAAGGGGAGGAGGGGGACGAGGACGGCGAGGGTCGTGGTGCTCACGCGGCGACCTCCGGCCGTGCTGCGGTCTCGTCGGCCGGGCCGGGGAGGCCTGGCTGGTCGGGTTCGCGGCCCTCGGCGGTGTCGCGCAGCTTGTCGACGTCCGAGGTACCGCGGTTGCGGTAGACCATCAGCACGATCGCGAGGCCGATGCCGATCTCGGCGGCGGCGATGGCGATGGTGAAGAGGGTGAGGGCCTGGCCGGCGTGCAGGGTGTCGCGCAGCCAGACGTCGAAGGCCACCAGGTTGAGGTTGACGGCGTTGAGCATCAGCTCGACGGACATCAGGACCAGGATGGCGTTGCGGCGGGCCAGTACTCCGTACAGGCCCGTGCAGAAGAGGAGCGCCGCGAGCACGGCGGGATAGGCGAGGTGCATCAGCGCTGGTGCCCCTTCTTGTCGTCGGGGCCGGCAGGGCCGCCGTTGCCGCCGTCGGCGGCGGGGTTGCGGCGGGAGAGCACGATGGCGCCGATCAGGGCCGCGAGCAGGAGGACGGAGAGCGCCTCGAAGGGCAGCACCCAATGCTGGAAGAGGATCTCCCCGGAGACCCTGGTGGAGCCCTGGGCCGGCCCGTCGAGGTCGATCCAGGTGGTGCGGAAGGCGTCGACGACGACCCAGACGAGCGCGGCGGCCGCGACGAGGGCGACGCCGAGCGCGACCCAGCGGTTGTTCGAGTCGGCGTCCGGGGAGCGGCCGATGGGGGCCTTGGTCAGCATCAGTCCGAAGAGGAGGAGCACGACCACGGAGCCGAGGTAGATCAAGACCTGGACCCAGGCGATGAACTCGGCGGTCAGCAGGAGGTACTCGACGGCGATGCCGCCGAGCGCGACGACCAGCCAGAGGGCGGCGTGCACGAGCTGGCGGGTGGTGACCGTGACGGCGGCCGCGCCGAGCGTGGCCAGGGCGACGAGGACGAAGGCGATCTCGACGCCGGTCGGCGAGAGGAAGCCGCTGCCGGCGCCCTGGGCGGCGGCTGCGAGGTGGGCGGTGAACATCAGGCGGCGCCTCCCGCCGGGTCCTCGGTACCGGTGCTGCCGGAACCGCCGGCCGGGTCGTTCGGGCCGGTGGCCTCGGCCGGGCCGGGGCGGCCCGTCGGGCCCGTGGCCTGGGCGCCCGGCCCGGGGTCCGGCTCGGGGGAGGTTGCGGCGGCCGCCGCGGCGGCGGCTTCGGCCTTCTCCGCTGCCTTGCGGGCGGCGGCGATCTCCTTGGGCTCCTCCGCGGCCGGATCCAGCGCGGGCGGGGCCGGTACGGTCCACATCCACTCGCGCAGCTTGTCGCGCTCGTGGGTGAGTTCCAGGATGTCCGTCTCCGCGTACTCGAACTCCGGCGACCAGAACAGGGCGTCGAAGGGGCACACCTCGATGCAGATCCCGCAGTACATGCAGAGGGAGAAGTCGATGGCGAAGCGGTCGAGGACGTTGCGGCTGCGCTCGCGGCCACCGGGGGTGGCGGCCGGGACCGTCTCCTTGTGGGAGTCGATGTAGATGCACCAGTCGGGGCACTCGCGGGCGCACAGCATGCAGACCGTGCAGTTCTCCTCGAACAGGCCGATGACCCCGCGGCTGCGGGGCGGCAGCTCGGGCTGCACGTCCGGGTACTGGGCGGTGTGCGAGCGCTTCGTCATCGTGCGCAGGGTGACGGCCAGGCCCTTGGCCAGGCCGGATCCGGGGATGGGCATTACAGGATCGCCACCTTCACGATGCCGGTGAGCGCGATCTGCGCGAGCGCGAGCGGGATGAGTGTGGTCCAGGCGAGCCTCTGGAGCTGGTCCTCGCGCAGCCGGGGGTAGCTGACGCGGAGCCAGATCACGAGGAAGGCGAGGATCGCGGTCTTCAGGAGGGTCCAGCCCCAGCCGCCGCCGAAGGGCCCCTGCCAGCCGCCGAGGAAGAGGACGGTGGTGAGGGCGCAGAGGACGACGATGCCGGCGTACTCGGCGAGCAGGAACAGCGCGAAGCGCAGGCCGGTGTACTCGGTGTACGCGCCGAAGATGATCTCGGAATCGGCGACGGGCATGTCGAAGGGGGGGCGCTGGAGTTCGGCGAGACCGGCGGTGAAGAAGACGAGGCCGCCGACGATCTGCCAGGGCAGCCACCACCACTCGAAGGCGTCGACGATGCCGGGCAGGGAGACGGTCCCCGCGGCCATGGCGACGGAGGCGGCGGCCAGCAGCATGGGCAGTTCGTACGCGAGCAGCTGGGCGGCGGTGCGCAGGCCTCCGAGCAGGGAGAACTTGTTCGCCGAGGCCCAGCCGGCCATCAGGCTGCCGAGGACTCCGACGCCCATGACGGCGAGGACGAAGAACAGCCCGGCGTCGATCACCTGGCCGACGGCACCCTTGCCGGGGCCGATGGGGATGGCGATCAGGACGAGGAGGTACGGGAGCAGGGCGACGGCGGGCGCGAGCTGGAAGATCCGGCGGTCCGCGTTGGCGGGGACCACATCTTCCTTCTGCGCGAACTTGACCCCGTCGGCGACGAGCTGGGCCCAGCCGTGGAACCCGCCGGCGTACATGGGGCCGAGGCGGCCCTGCATGTGGGCCATCACCTTGTGCTCGGTCTGCCCGACGACGAGCGGGAGCACGAGGAAGACGGCGAAGACGACGATCAGTCGCAGCGCGACGTCGAGGACGTCATTCACGCGTCGCCTCCGTTGTCGGGTTCGGATTCGGTGGTGGTCTCGGCGGGCTTCGCCTCGGGCTTCAGCTCGGGCTTCGGCTCCGGCGCAGCCGCGGGCTCGGCCGCGGGCTTCGGTTCGGTCTCGGGCGGGGGGCCGACCTTGGGGGTGGACTTCGGCTCGCCCAGAGGCCCGGGGTCGGCCGCGGAGCCGGGGCCCTCCCCGGGCTCCGGTTCCGGTTCCCGGTCCGCGAAGGCGGGCCGGGGGTTGTGCCAGGGGGCGTCCGCGCTGCGCGGGGCGGGGCGCCGGCCCGGCGCCACCGTGCGCCCGGGCGCCGGCTCCTGGCTCGCGGAGCCCTCTGCCGCCGAGCGGCTGCGGCGCGCCGGACGCGGAGCCTCCGCCTCCGGAGACACCGGGGCACCGGCCGCGGCACCCGCAGCCTCCGCCGCCTGGCTCGCCGAGCCCTCCGCCACCGAGCGGGCACGGCGCGCCGGGGCGCCCTCGCGCGGGGTGCGGGCCGGGGCGCCCGCGGCGCGCGGGGTGCGGGCCGGGCGGGCGGGGGCCGGGGGCAGCTGCCCCTTGAGGGGGCCCCAGTCGTTGGGGTCCGGGACGCCCGGGGGCAGCATCTGGCGGCGCTTCGGCGCGTCCGGGTCATGGGTCTCGCCGGGCTCCTTGGCCCCCGGCCAGGCCTTCGCGACCCGCGCGGCCAGCACGAAGTCCTTGCGCAGCGGATGCCCCTCGAAGTTCTCCGGAAGCAGGAGGGGAACCAGGTGCGGGTGGTCGGTGAAGACCACCCCGAACATCTCGTACGTCTCCCGCTCGTGCCATTCCGCGCCCGCGTAGACCGCGACGGCGGACGGCAGGGAGGGCGCGCCGTGCGGGACGGTCGTGCGCAGCAGGAGGCGGCGTACCCGGTGCTGTTCCAGCGCCGCCACGTGCGCGCAGATCCGGAAGCCGGTACCCGGCTCGTCCACCGCGCTCAGCCAGTCGAAGTAGGTGCAGCCCAGCTTGTCCCGAGCGATCTCCAGGGCCGGGATCCAGCTGCCGACGGGGACGTCGACCGTCAGGACGTCGTACGCGTACGAGGCCACCGCCTCCGCGCCGAAGACCGTGGCGGCGGCGTCCGGGAGGGTGTCGTACAGGTTCATGCGCCGGCTCCCGGTGCGGGCGGGGCCGTGACCAGGCCGCTGGTGAGCTGCGTGACGGAGGGTCCGGAGGCGTAGCGGTCCGCCAGCGACTCCCGGGCGATCTTCTCCTGGAGCTTGAGGATGCCCTGGAGCAGCGCCTCGGGGCGCGGCGGGCAGCCGGGGACGTACACGTCCACCGGGATGATCTGGTCGACGCCCTTGGTCACGGAGTACGAGTCCCAGTACGGGCCCCCGCAATTGGAGCAGGCGCCGAAGGAGATGACGTACTTCGGCTCCGGCATCTGCTCGTACAGCCGCTTGACGGCGGGCGCCATCTTGTCGGTCACCGTGCCCGAGACGATCATCAGGTCGGCCTGGCGGGGGCCGGGCGCGAAGGGGATGACGCCGAGCCGGATGAAGTCGTGGCGGGCCATGGACGCGGCGATGAACTCGATCGCGCAGCAGGCCAGACCGAAGTTGAAGACCCACAGGCTGTATCGGCGTCCCCAGTTGAGGATGACCTTCATCGGCTCCGGGGCAAGCCGGGAGAGCACTCCCAGGCGCTTGGGCTCGGGAAGCAGCTGCAGCTCGGGCTCGGGTGTCACGTCCATTCGAGGACGCCCTTCTTGTACGCGTAGAGCAGGCCGACGGCCAGGAAGCCCAGGAAGACGAACATCTCCACCAGGGTCGTGGCGCCGTAGCCGGCGACGGCGAACACGGTCGCCCACGGGAAGAGGAAGATCGAGTCGACGGCGAAGATGACGTAGAGGAACGCGTAGACGTAGTAGCGGACCTGGGTGTGCGCCCAGCCCTCGCCCACCGGGTCGACGCCGCATTCGTACGTCAGCAGCTTCTCGCGGGTCGGGACCACGGGCCGCAGCAGACGGCCCGCGCCGAAGGCGACGGCCACGAAGAGCACACCGAGGACGGCCAGCAGGCCGACGACCGAATAGCTCTCGAAATAGTCCGCTGCGAGCACGGTTACGGTCGATACCGTCGGGTCGGGCACGTCCGTTCCTCGCTCCTTGGCCGCTGTCGGTGATCTGGTACGGACGGGAGTCTAGGGCCTGGTCCCCGGGGGGTGGGGTTATCCCCCGTTCACTGCGGCCCGGCTCCCCCATGGCATGCACCTTGCGGAATTGGCAGGCTGAGGCGCATGACCGTGAGCCTTCAAGTCTCCCACCAAGCCGCCGAAGACGGCGGGCTGCCTCCCGTCCGCCCTGCCCTGGGTGCCGTGGCCTGGAAGGAGATCGCCCATCTGCTGGTCAATCTTCCGCTGGCGCTTGCCGGGTTCCTCTACACCGTGTGCATGGTGTCGACCGCGGGTGGTCTGTCCGTGACCGCGATCGGTCTTCCGCTGCTCGCAGCCGGTTTGGCGGTGTCTCGCTGGTTGGGACGGTTCGAGCGGGCCCGGGCGCGGTGGCTCCTGGGCGTACGGGTGGAAGAGCCGAGCCCGCTGCCCGGGTGGCGGCGGTCCGGGGGGTTCTTCCCCTGGCTGTGGATCGCCGTGAAGGACCCGGTGGCCTGGCGGACGGTGCTGTTCGAGCTGGTGCGGCTGCCCTGGGGGGTGTTGACGTTCTCGGTGACGCTGACCGGGCTGTTCGTGCTGTGGCCGGTACTGCCGTACGTGTCGCGGGCCCTGTCGGACGTGGACCGGGCGATGGTACGGGGGCTGCTGTCGCCCTCTGACGGGCTGGAGCGGCGGATCGCGGAGCTGGAGTCCGACCGGGGGGTGGTGGTGGACACGGCCGCGGCCGACCTGCGGCGCATCGAGCGGGACCTGCACGACGGGGCACAGGCCCGGCTGGTGGCGCTGGCGATGGGGCTGGGCCTCGCGAAGGAGAAGCTGCTGGAGGACCCGGACGCGGCGGCGGCGATGGTCGACGAGGCCCACGGCGAGGTGAAGCTGGCCCTGCAGGAGCTGCGGGACCTGGCGCGGGGGATCCACCCGGCGGTGCTGACGGACCGGGGGCTGGACGCGGCGCTGTCGGCGGTGGCTTCGCGGTGCGCGGTGCCGGTGAAGGTGGCGGTGGACCTGCCGGAGCGGCCGGCGGCCGCGGTCGAGGGGATCGCCTACTTCACCGTGTCGGAGCTGCTGCAGAACATCAGCAAGCATGCCGGGGCCCGCGGCGCGGGCGTGGAGGTGTGGCGGGCGGACACCCGGCTGCTGATCCGCGTGTCCGACGACGGCCGGGGCGGTGCCGGTATCCGGCGGGGCGGCGGAACGGGCCTGGCGGGGCTGGCGGAGCGGATCGGGGCGGTGGACGGGGTGTTCGCGGTGGACTCCCCGGAGGGCGGGGGCACGGTGGTCACGGCGGAACTGCCGTGGCGCGCCCGCTGACCGGATGACCGGCGGATCCCCGGGGTGGGGTTAACCCCCGGGGGCGGACGCCGACCCGCCCGATGGTGCGCGGGCGCACGCGGGCGGGAGGGTGGGGACATACATCAGGCGCGGGGAAAGGCGGGGCGGGGATCATGGGTGTCGTTGCGGTGTTGCGGGCTCCGGTGGCGGGGCGGACCTGGCGGGAGCTGGGGTACCTGCTGCTCGGGCTGCCGCTGAGCATCTGCTACTTCACCGCCGCCGTGACCGGCGTCAGCCTCGGTGCCGGACTGCTCGTCACCTTCCTCGGGGTCCCCGTGCTTGCCGGGGTGCTCGCCCTGTGCCGCGGCTTCGGACGGATCGAGCGGGTCCGGGTGCGCGGGCTGCTCGGCGTGGACATGGCCGATCCCGCTCCCGTCCGGGCCGGCAAGCCGGGGCCGCTCGCCACCGTGGGGGCGCTGCTCAGGAACGGCAGCGCCTGGCGGCACGTCCTGTACTCCCTGGTCCACTTCCCGTGGGCGGTCTTCGGCTTCTGCGTGGCCGTGACCCTGTGGACGACCGGGTGGGCCCTCCTGCTGTACCCCGTCTGGTACTGGGTGTTCCCGGAGCACGCCGGCGAGCGCGAGGTCCTGGTGTTCCAGAACGGCGACCACGCGATCTCCCTGGATTCACCCACCGGGACGGCCCTGGCCTGCCTGGCCGGGCTCCTCGTCACCCTGGCCACGCCCTGGGTGATCCACGCCCTGGCCACCGTCGACCGGCTGCTGGTCGCCGCGCTGCTCGGCCCCTCCCGCCTCGACCACCGGGTCAGCGAGCTGGAGTCCGACCGGGGGGTCGTGGCCGACACGGCGGCGGCCGACCTGCGGCGCATCGAGCGGGACCTGCACGACGGGGCGCAGGCGCGGCTGGTGGCGCTGGCGATGGACCTGGGGCTCGCGAAGGAGAAGCTCGCGCAGGATCCGCAGGCCGCGGCGCGGATGGTGGACGAGGCCCACGGCGAGGTGAAGATCGCGCTCCAGGAGCTGCGTGACCTGGCCCGCGGGATCCACCCGGCGGTGCTGACCGACCGGGGGCTGGACGCCGCGCTGTCCTCCGTGGCCGCCCGGTGCACCGTCCCGGTGAAGGTGGCGGTGGATCTGGCCGAGCGGCCGGCGGCCGCGGTTGAGGGGATCGCCTACTTCACCGTGTCGGAGCTGCTGCAGAACACCAGCAAGCACGCGGGGGCCCGGGTCGCGAGCGTGGACGTGTGGCGGTCCGGGGACCGCCTGCTGATCCAGGTCGCCGACGACGGCCGCGGCGGCGCACGGACCGACGGGGCCGGGAGCGGGCTGGCGGGGCTCGCCGAACGGCTCGACGCCGTCGACGGGGTGCTGGTCGTGGACTCCCCCGTCGGTGGCGGCACCACCGTCACCGCCGAGCTGCCCTGGCGTGGGCGCTCGGCCTGACCGGCCCGGCGGCCGGCCGCCGGCATCCCGGCGGGCCCTCCCGGCTCGGCCGCCGCCCGGCTCCCCGGGGCACCGACCCGCAGCCGTTCGTTGATCCAATTACGCCTACACCGGCCCTTGAGGCTGGGATGCTTGGCTGGGACAGCGACAACGGGGATGTGCGGTGCGGATGCGGGAGCGGCGAGTCGTGGAAGACAGGGTGCGGGTGGTCATCGCCGAGGATTCGGTGCTGCTGCGTGAGGGGCTGACCCGGCTGCTGACCGACCGGGGGCATGACGTCGTGGCCGGCGTGTCCGACGCGGAGGCCCTGCTCAAGACGGTCGCCGAGCTGGCCGCGGAGGACGCGCTGCCGGATGTGGTGGTGGCCGACGTACGGATGCCCCCGACCCACACCGACGAGGGCGTACGGGCGGCGGTACGGCTCAGGCGCGAGCACCCCGGGATCGGGGTCCTGGTGCTGTCCCAGTACGTGGAGGAGCAGTACGCCACGGAACTGCTGGCCGGGTCCAGTACCGGCGTGGGGTACCTCCTCAAGGACCGGGTCGCCGACGTGCGGGAGTTCGTGGACGCCGTCGTCCGCGTGGCCCGGGGCGGCACCGCCCTGGACCCGGAGGTGGTGGCCCAGCTGCTCGGCCGCAGCCGCAAGCAGGACGTGCTGGCCGGTCTGACCCCGCGGGAGCGCGAGGTGCTGGGGCTGATGGCGGAGGGCCGGACCAATTCCGCCGTGGCCAAGCAGCTGGTGGTGAGCGACGGGGCGGTGGAGAAGCACGTCAGCAACATCTTCATGAAGCTCGGCCTGTCCCCCAGCGACGGGGACCACCGACGCGTCCTGGCCGTCCTGACCTATCTGCGCTCGTGACGGGCCGGGCGGGCCCGCGGGGGCCGTGATCGCGGATTTCCGCGCCGGTCCGGCCTTGATCGGAATCCTGATCGACTGACACCCTGTCAGGTACGGCGGTTACCGCGCCTGGCCGAAGGGGCTCGCACTATTTCCTGCACGGCGCGAGATCCCGGAACGTCTCGGAATCTCTCGGAATCTCTCGGAATCTCTCGGCATTCTTCCGACAGACCGCCGCAAGACGACGGTCCAGAATATGAGCGTCCCCGAGGAAGGTCATCCCGACCGACGTAGGGTTGGCCTTGGGAGCGGGAACGCCACGCCTCGAAGGAGGTCCAGTTCAGTGACCAGCCAGGTCAGTAGCCCAGCCGAACAGGCCGACGGCGCCGAAGGGGCTGTAGTCGGCGAGCAGCGGACACCCCCGGGCCCGGGCGGCAAGGAAGTGCGCCGCCTCGACCGGGTGATCATCCGGTTCGCGGGTGACTCGGGTGACGGCATGCAGCTCACCGGTGACCGGTTCACCTCGGAGACGGCGTCCTTCGGCAACGATCTCTCGACACTGCCGAATTTCCCGGCCGAGATCCGCGCGCCTGCCGGGACCCTGCCGGGCGTCTCCTCCTTCCAGCTGCATTTCGCCGACCACGACATCCTGACGCCGGGCGATGCCCCGAACGTACTGGTGGCGATGAATCCGGCGGCGCTGAAGGCGAACATCGGGGACGTGCCGCGGGGCGCGGAGATCATCATCAACACCGATGAATTCACCAAGCGCCCGATGGCGAAGGTCGGCTACGAAACCTCCCCGCTGGAAGACGGCTCCCTGGGGGCCTACAACATCCATCCGGTCCCGCTGACCACCCTCACGGTCGAGGCCCTGAAGGATTTCGGGCTGTCCCGCAAGGAGGCGGAGCGCAGCAAGAACATGTTCGCGCTGGGCCTGCTCAGCTGGATGTACCACCGGCCGACCGAGGGCACGGAGACCTTCCTGCGGCAGAAGTTCGCCAAGAAGCCGGAGATCGCCGAGGCGAACGTGGCGGCGTTCCGGGCGGGCTGGAACTTCGGCGAGACCACCGAGGACTTCGCGGTCTCGTACGAGGTGGCCCCGGCCACCCGCGCCTTCCCGACCGGCACGTACCGCAACATCTCCGGGAACCTCGCCCTGTCCTACGGGCTGATCGCGGCGAGCCGCCAGGCCGATCTGCCGCTCTACCTGGGCTCGTACCCGATCACCCCGGCCTCGGACATCCTGCACGAGCTGAGCCGGCACAAGAACTTCGGCGTGCGGACCTTCCAGGCCGAGGACGAGATCGCCGGCATCGGGGCGGCGCTGGGCGCGGCCTTCGGCGGGGCCCTCGGCGTGACGACCACCTCCGGTCCGGGCGTGGCGCTGAAGTCGGAGACGATCGGCCTGGCGGTCTCCCTGGAGCTGCCGCTGCTGATCGTGGACATCCAGCGCGGCGGCCCGTCCACCGGCCTGCCGACCAAGACGGAGCAGGCGGATCTGCTCCAGGCCATGTACGGCCGCAACGGCGAGGCTCCCGTCCCCGTCGTGGCCCCGCGCACTCCGGCGGACTGCTTCGACGCGGCGCTGGATGCGGCCCGGATCGCGCTGACGTACCGGACGCCGGTGTTCCTGCTGTCGGACGGGTACCTGGCCAACGGCTCCGAGCCGTGGCGGATCCCGGACGTGGCGGACCTGCCGGACCTGCGGGTGCGGTTCGCCTCCGGCCCCAACCACGAGCTCGCGGACGGCACCGAGGTCTTCTGGCCGTTCAAGCGCGACCCGCACACCCTGGCCCGGCCCTGGGCGGTCCCGGGCACGCCGGGCCTGGAGCACCGGATCGGCGGCATCGAGAAGCAGGACGGCACGGGCAACATCTCGTACGACCCGGCCAACCACGACCTCATGGTCCGCACCCGCCAGGCCAAGATCGACGGCATCGAGGTCCCGGACGTGGAGGTCGACGACCCCGACCAGGCCCGCACCCTCGTCCTGGGCTGGGGCTCCACCTACGGACCCATCACCGCCGCAGTACGCCGGCTGCGCGCCGCCGGGGTCCCCGTCGCGCAGGCCCACCTGCGCCACCTCAACCCCTTCCCGCGGAATCTGGGAGAGGTCCTGAAGCGTTACCAGAAGGTAGTGGTGCCGGAGATGAACCTCGGGCAGCTCGCGACCCTCATCAGGGCGAAGTACCTGGTCGACGCCCAGTCGTACAACCAGGTGAACGGAATGCCGTTCAAGGCGGAGCAGCTCGCGAAGGTTCTTGAGGAGGCCATCAATGACTGAGGTGACGGACGCTCCCACCCTGCTCTCCCTGGTGCCCAAGGCACAGGCCAAGCAGTCCATGAAGGACTTCAAGTCGGACCAGGAGGTCCGATGGTGCCCGGGCTGCGGGGACTACGCGGTGCTCGCGGCCGTGCAGGGCTTCATGCCCGAGCTGGGGCTGGCGAAGGAGAACATCGTCTTCGTCTCCGGCATCGGCTGCTCCTCCCGCTTCCCGTACTACATGAACACCTACGGGATGCACTCGATCCACGGCCGCGCCCCCGCCATCGCCACGGGCCTGGCCACCTCGCGCCGGGACCTGTCGGTGTGGGTGGTCACCGGTGACGGCGACGCGCTCTCCATCGGCGGCAACCACCTGATCCACGCCCTGCGGCGGAACGTCAACCTGAAGATCCTGCTGTTCAACAACCGGATCTACGGCCTGACCAAGGGCCAGTACTCGCCCACCTCCGAGGTCGGCAAGATCACCAAGTCCACGCCGATGGGCTCTCTCGACGCGCCCTTCAACCCGGTGTCGCTGGCGCTCGGCGCCGAGGCCTCCTTCGTGGCCCGCACGGTCGACTCCGACCGCAAGCACCTCACGGAGGTGCTGCGCGCGGCCGCCGACCACCAGGGAACGGCGCTGGTGGAGATCTACCAGAACTGCAACATCTTCAACGACGGCGCCTTCGAGGTCCTCAAGGACCAGGAGCAGGCCCAGGAGGCCGTGATCCGGCTGGAGCACGGCAAGCCGATCCGCTTCGGCGCCGACGGCCACAAGGGCGTCGTCCGCAACCCGGCCACCGGTGACCTTGAGGTCGTCGCGGTCACCCCGGAGAACGAGGCGCGGATCCTGGTGCACGACGCGACGCTCGCCAGCCCGACCACCGCGTTCGCCCTGTCCCGGCTGGCCGACCCCGACACGCTGCGGCAGACCCCGATCGGGGTGTTCCGCAATGTCGAGCGGCCCGTGTACGACACGCTCATGGCGGAGCAGCTCGATGCGGCGGTCGACGCCAAGGGCAAGGGCGACCTCAGCACGCTGCTGACCGGCAACGACACCTGGACGGTCGTCGGCTAGGGCGCCGCGAGCCGCCCGGCCGCAGAGCCGCCCGGCCCGTGAGCCGCCGAGCCCGGAGTTCCTCAGGAGCTCCGGGCTTCGTCGTACGCGGCGCGCGCCGCCTGCACGTCCGGGGTGCGCCGCTCGGTCCAGCGCGCGAGGGCCCACACCTGCTCGGCGGCCTCGCGCCCGAGGGGGGTGAGCGAGTAGTCCACCCGCGGGGGGATCACGGGCTTCACGTCGCGCAGCAGGAAGCCGTCGCGCTCCAGCGTCCGGAGGGTCTGGGTCAGCATCTTCTCGCTGACGCCGCCGATCTCGCGGCGCAGTTCGCCGAAGCGGTGGGAGCGCTCGACCAGGGCGGCCAGGACCAGGACGCCCCAGCGGCTGGTGACGTGTTCCAGCACGCCCCGCGAGGGGCACATCGGGGCCTTCACGGAGACTTCCCTGCTCACGTCCCTTACTCCCATGGCAGTAGCTTACTTTGAAGTGGGTACTTACGAAAGGTTAGCGCTTTCATTTAGCTTGGGGACACAGCCGGAACCGACCGCCCCCGCGACCGACGGACCCGGCAACGGACCCCACCGCAAGGAGCGCACCCCATGAGCATCGTCGTCACCGGAGCCACCGGAGCCCTCGGCCGCCTCGTCGTCGAGGAACTGCTGGAGCAGGTTCCGGCCGAGCGCATCGCCGTCGTCGTCCGCAGCAAGGAGAGGGCCGCCGACCTGGCCGCGCGCGGCGTCGAGGTGCGCATCGCGGACTACGACTCCCCCGAGACCCTGGCCGGCGCCTTCCGCGCCGGCGACCGCGTGCTGCTGATCTCCGGCAACGAGGTCGGGCGCCGCGTGCCGCAGCACGCCGCCGTCATCGAGGCCGCGAAGGCCGCCGGCGTCGCCCAGCTCGCCTACACCGGGATCCTCGGCGGCCCCGAGGCCGACTTCGACCTGGCCGCCGAGCACCAGGTCACCGAGCAGGCCATCCTCGACTCCGGCCTGCCGTACACCTTCCTGCGCAACGGCTGGTACCACGAGAACTACACGGGCCGGCTGGGCACGGTGCTGGAGCACGGCGCCGTCGTGGGCAGCGCGGGCGAGGGCCGGATCGCCTCTGCCGCGCGCGCCGACTACGCGGCCGCCGCGGCAGCCGTCCTAACCGGCGAGGGCCATCTGAACCGGGTCTACGAGCTGTCCGGCGACACCGCCTGGAGCCTGGCGGAGTACGCGGCCGAGGTCGCGGCGCAGTCCGGCAAGGAGGTGGCGTACTCCGAGGTCCCGGCGGACACGCACCGGTCGATCCTGACCGGCGCCGGGGTCCCCGAGGGCTTCGCGGCGATCCTCGTCGACGTGGACGCGGCGATCTCCCGCGGCCGACTGGCCCACACCGGCGGGGACCTGTCCCGGCTCATCGGGCGCCCGACCACCCCGGTGGCCCACGCGATCGCCTCGGCACTGGCCTGAGCCCGCCGGGCGCCCGTCCCGCAAGGCCGCGAAGATGTCATGAGTATCTCGGGTAGACGGGCATGACATCCGCCCCGTACGGCGCTACCTTCGTGAAGTTGGCCGAAACACGTACGGGAGGCCCCGTGAAGGCAGAGAACGAGCAGCGCACGGGTCTGCTCTACGGATTCGGCGCGTACGGGATGTGGGGGCTCGTCCCCCTCTTCTGGCCGCTCCTCAAGCCTTCGGGGGCCGTCGAGATCCTCGCCCACCGCATGGTGTGGTCGCTGGCCTTCGTCGGCGTGGTGCTGCTCGCACTGCGCCGCTGGGGCTGGATACGCGAGCTCCTGCGCCAGCCCCGCAAACTGGGCCTGACCGCCCTGGCGGCCTCGGTGATCTCCGTGAACTGGGGCCTCTACATCTGGGCCGTCAACCACGGGGCCGTGGTCGAGGCCAGCCTGGGGTACTTCATCAACCCGCTGGTCACCATCGGGATCGGCGTGCTGGTCCTCGGCGAGCGGCTGCGCCGCGCGCAGTGGGCGGCGGTCGGCATCGGCGCGGCCGCCGTGCTGGTGCTCGCCGTCGGGTACGGACGGCCGCCGTGGATCTCACTGGTGCTTGCCTTCTCCTTCGCCGCGTACGGGCTGATCAAGAAGAAGCTCGACATGGGCGGCGTGGAGTCGCTGGCCGCCGAGACCGCACTGCTGTTCCTGCCCGCGCTCGGTTACCTGCTGTGGCTGGGCGCGCAGGGCCGGTCCACCTTCGCCGCCGAGGGCCCCGGGCACTCCGCCCTGCTCGCCGCGACCGGGCTGGTCACCGCGATCCCGCTGGTGTTCTTCGGCGCGGCGGCGATCCGCGTTCCACTCTCCACCCTCGGGCTGCTCCAGTACATGGCCCCGGTGTTCCAGTTCGGGCTGGGCGTCCTGTACTTCCACGAGGCCATGCCGCCCGAGCGCTGGGCCGGGTTCTCCCTGGTCTGGGTGGCGCTCGCGCTGCTCACCTGGGACGCGCTGCGCACGGCGCGGCAGTCCCGGATCCGGCTCGACGCGCTGCGCGCCGCCGGGCCGTCGCCGGCCGCGCCGGCCCACGAGCCGGCGTAACACCGCGCCCCATACCCCCACGATCCCCGGTGCGGAACCTCCGCACCGGGGATCGTCCGTTTTCCGAACCACCCTGACCGGATCCCGGTCTTGACGCGCCGTCATATCTCACTCAACATCGGGCTCGCACTGACGCACGATCGCTCACCTGCGCCACCCCCGAACGTTCCGTTCCATCCCCAACGGAATCCCGGAGAGCCCCCACATGAGCCTGTCCGTCTCCCGGCGTCTTGCCGCCGTGACCGCCCTCGCGGTCGCCGGCCTGTTCGCCTCCACCGCCCCCGCCGCACTGGCCGCTCCCACGGCGGTCGCCGCGGCCCCGACTCCGCCCGACATCCCGCTGGCCAACGTCAAGGCGCACCTGGCCCAGTTCCAGAGCATCGCCAACGGCAACGGCGGGAACCGCGCCCACGGCAGGGCCGGGTACAAGGCCTCGATCGACTACGTGAAGGCGAAGCTGGACGCGGCCGGCTTCACCACCACGCTGCAGACCTTCACCTCCAGCGGCGCCACCGGCTACAACCTGATCGCCGACTGGCCGGGCGGCGACCCGAACTCCGTGCTGATGGCCGGTTCGCACCTGGACTCGGTGACCGCGGGTCCCGGCATCAACGACAACGGATCCGGTTCGGCCGCCGTACTGGAGACCGCGCTGGCCGTGTCGCGCGCTCAGCTCCAGCCCACCAAGCACCTGCGGTTCGGTTGGTGGGGAGCGGAGGAGCTGGGACTCGTCGGCTCCAAGTACTACGTCAACAACCTGCCGAGCGCCGAGAAGGCGAAGATCTCCGGCTACCTGAACTTCGACATGATCGGCTCTCCCAACCCGGGGTACTTCGTCTACGACGACGACCCGACGATCGAGCAGACCTTCAAGACCTACTTCGCGGGACTGAACATCCCGACGGAGATAGAGACCGAGGGCGACGGGCGCTCCGACCACGCCCCCTTCAAGAGCGCGGGCATCCCGGTCGGCGGCCTGTTCTCCGGCGCCGACTACACCAAGACCGCGGCGCAGGCCCAGAAGTGGGGCGGCACCTCCGGTCAGGCCTTCGACCGCTGCTACCACTCCTCCTGCGACACCACGGCGAACATCAACGACACCGCCCTGGACCGCAATTCCGACGCCATCGCCTACGCGATATGGAACCTCGGGGCGGCCACGCCGGTACCGCCCGGCCCGTCCTTCGAGAACACGGCGGACGTGAACATCCCGGACTCCCCCGGCGCCGCGGCGACCTCGCCGATCACGGTATCCGGCGTGACGGGGAACGCCCCGGCCACCACCAAGGTCGACGTGAACATCGTCCACACCTACCGCGGTGACCTGGTGGTCGACCTGATCGCCCCGGACGGCACGGCGTACCGGCTGAAGAACTCCTCCGGTTCGGACTCCGCGGACAACGTGGTGGCTTCCTACACGGTCAATGCCTCCGGCGAGGTCGCCAACGGCGTCTGGAAGCTCCAGGTCAAGGACGTCGCGGCGCAGGACGTCGGCTACATCAACAGCTGGAAGATCACCTTCTAGGAGGCGGGCGCCCGGGAGGGGCCGTCCCGCGGGGGCCGGCCGCCTAGGAGGACGCCCCCTGCGAGGACGGCCCGGCGGACTGCGGCTCCCGGATCAGGGCGCGCAGTTCCTCGGCCACCGCGCAGACGTCCGCGCGGCCCAGCTTCGCCGCCTCCACCAGGTCGCCGAGCTCCTCCGGGGAGGGCAGTTGCGTGGCTCCCGCCACCCGCAGGTAGGAGCGGGTGGCGGCGGCCGCGTAGAACTCGTTCATCGGCGATTCCAGCGCGGGGCACACGGCGAGCGTGTGCAGGAACGCAGCAGCCCGCCACGCGGTGTCCGGGGCGGGCTGTTCGGGCACCAGGACGAGGTCGTTCTGGTGCCGGGCGACCGCGGCGGCCACCCCGGAGGGATCCCATACGGCGGGATCGGACGGGAGATGGTGGGCCAGAGCCGTCCAGGCCCACTCCATGGTGATCTTCAATTGCCGAACCGCTCCTGGAAGTAGCCCCAGTGGTCGGCGAACTCCTCTATCCCGGAGAGGAAGTTCTTCCGGTCCTCGTCGAGTTCGCGTTCCGTCACCTCGGTGATCAGCGCGGTGACCGTCGTCCCCAGCGCCGCCGCGCGCGCCTTCAGGCGTTCGTGGAACTCTTCATCCAGGCGGATGGTGACGTGTCTCGACATGTCCTTCACCGTACAGCGGGGCCGCTGTACGGAGGGCCGGAACGGCCGAAGGGTGGGCAGGGACACAGTCCCCGCCCACCCTTCGGGCACACCCCTCACACGGGATTACTTGTTGGCGTCAGCCGCCTGCACCAGGGCGTCCTTGGTGACCGCGCCGACATAGACCTTGCCGTCGTCCGTGATCAGGGCATTGACCACGCGGGTCTTGAAGAGCCGGCCCTCGCCGAACTTCCCGCTGACCTTGTCCCCGAGGCTGCTCAGGAACTGCTTGGCTTCCTTGGGGGCGTTCTTGTCGTTCTCCAGCTCCTTGAGGCTCTTGCCGGCGCCCGTGTCGATGCGGGCGATCGTCGCCCAGCCCTCGCCGAGCACCTTCGTCTCGCCCTTGCCGCCCGCACCGCCGGTCAGGCCCTCAAGGCCGGGGAAGGAGTCCAGGCCCTTCCATTCCTTGCCGTCCTTGCCACCCTTGCCCGGGGCGTGGTCGGCGCCCTCGGTCACCTTGGCGCCCTTGGGCGCGGTGAAGGCGAAGGTGTCGGCGGACGGCTTGGCGAAGTCCACCTTGGTGAAGCCGGCGTCGACGATCGGCTTGCCGCCCTCGGTCGCCAGCAGCTGGACGCGGAGCGGGACGCCGTTCTTCGCATCCACCGCGATCTTGACCGAGGCGATCGTGGAGCCGCTCTGCTTCGGCTTCAGCACCAGCTGGTAGGCGTCCCGGCCGGCCACCTGCGCGGTGTCGCCCACGCTGACGTCCGTGGTCGGGCCCGCGGCCTTCAGGATGTCCTGGGCCAGCTGCTGGGGCGATCCGGCCGGTCCCTCGGCCGGCTTCCCGGCGTCCTGGTTCTTCTCGTGCCAGACCTCGTTGGCCTTGCTGTCGTATCCCCAGACGTCCGCGCCGTTGTGGACGACGCTGTACTCGTTCTTGCCGTCCACGAACGTGAGCTTCTGGCGGTCCGGCCCGTCGGCGGCGACCCGTACCGTGTGCGTACCGCTCGCCAACTGGGCGATCCGGTCCTCCGGGTTGGCCGAGCCGCCGGCCCCGCCGGCCCCGCCGAGCAGGCCGCTCGCCAGGGAGGGCAGGCCGAGGTCGGTGCTGATGCGCGCACTTCCGGACAGCTGCTGCACCTCCGAGGCCGCGATCTTCTCGATCAGCTGCTGGGCCGTCACCCCCGGCAGGTCCGGGCTGCCGGAGTTCGCGAAGGCCGGGACCATCGCCACGGTCGCGGCGGCCACACCCGCCACCGCGACCGGAACGGCATACCGTGCGGCCTTGCGGGTCTTTGCGTTCGTTGCCATGTCTGCCCTACCCCTTTGTCACCCGATCTGGTGGCGTTGTGCCTCTATCTGACCAAAGGGGAGGGGGTCGGGGCATCACTCCGCGGACTCAACTCCGCGTACGCCCCAGGGATGACACGCACCGGGCCCTGTGTCCCCTACCCGTAGGGGACACAGGGCCCGGGCCTCTGCCTTCGGTCGTACGCGGCTCACCGGAGCCGGGGTCCGTGCCGGCTAGCCGGCGCGGTGCACCACCGCGTCGCACAGCTCCTCCAGGGCCGACTTCGCGAAGCACTCGGGCAGCGGGGCGAGCGTGGCCCGTGCGTCCTGCGCGTAGCGGATGGTGTCCCGGCGGGCCTGTTCCAGCGCCGGGTGCACCCGCAGCCGGGAGAGCACCTCGACGTGCCGCGCGTCGTCGGTGAGGTCGCCGTCCAGGAGGCGTACGAGGTCGAGGTCCTCGGCGGCCCCGCCCTGGGCCGCCATCTCGCGCAGCCGCAGCACGGGCAGCGTGGGGATGCCCTCGCGCAGGTCCGTGCCCGGGGTCTTGCCGGACTCGTGGGAGTCGGAGGCGATGTCGAGGACGTCGTCGGCGAGCTGGAAGGCGGTGCCGAGGCGCTCCCCGTACTGGGTGAGGATGTCGACGACCGACTCGTCGGCGCCGGACATCAGCGCGCCGAACCGGCCGGAGACCGCGATCAGCGAGCCGGTCTTGCCGGCGATGACGTCGAGGTAGTGCTCGACGGGGTCGCGGCCGTCGCGCGGACCGGCCGTCTCCAGGATCTGGCCCGTCACGAGCCGCTCGAAGGCCTCGGCCTGGATGCGTACGGCCTCCGGCCCGAGGTCGGCCAGGATGTGCGAGGCGCGGGCGAAGAGGAAGTCACCCGTCAGGACGGCCACCGAGTTGCCCCAGCGGGCGTTGGCGCTGGCCACTCCGCGGCGGACGTCCGCCTCGTCCATGACGTCGTCGTGGTAGAGCGTCGCCAGATGGGTGAGCTCCACGACCACGGCGGAGGGCACCACTCCCGGCGCGTACGGATCGCCGAAACGGGCGGCGAGCATCACCAGCAGCGGCCGGAACCGCTTGCCGCCGGCCCGCACCAGGTGTTGTGCGGCCTCGGTGATGAAGGGGACTTCGCTCTTGGTGGCCTCCAGCAGACCCGCCTCGACGGCGGCCAGTCCGGCCTGGACATCGGTCTCAAGAGCCTGGTCCCGCACGCTCAGTCCGAACGGCCCGACGACGGTCACGAGGGGTACTCCTGTCTGCTGACGATCACGCTGACGATCACCTGGATTGTCGATGTGTCGCTGCCATCACTCAAGCCAGCGTATCCGGTCTGTTTTCGATCACCGAGAGCGCCCGTCATGTCGCCGCGCGCGCACCGCCCGATACACGCCGGTATGTTTCATGATGGGGCGGAACGACCGGAGCATGCCTTTCAGCCAGAACCGCCGACCGACCTGGCGGACCGGGGAGTCGAATCCGATGATCATCCGTACCGACTTCCCCTACGACACCGCCCACGAGGACGTCCGCATCCCCCTGCAGGACGGCGTCGAACTGTACGCCCGGATCTGGCGCCCCCGGACGGACGAGGCGGTTCCGGCGCTGCTGGAGTACCTGCCCGGCCGGTTGACGGACCGGACCGCCCCGCGCGACGCCCAGCGCCACCCGTGGTACGCGGGCCACGGTTACGCGTCGGTCCGGGTGGACGTACGGGGCCACGGCTGCAGCGGGGGGAATCCCGGCGACGCGTACGGCGCCCAGGAGGCGGCCGACGGGGCCGCGGTGGTGGAGTGGCTCGCGCAGCAGCCGTGGTGCACCGGCCCGGTGGGGATGTTCGGGATCGGGCGGGGCGGTACCGGCAGCCTCCGGATCGCCGCCCTGGCGCCGCCGGCCCTGAAGGCGGTGGTCGCGGTCTGCTCCACGGACGATCCCTACGAGAACGGCGTCCACTACTGGGGCGGCTCGGCGACGGCCGCGGGCATGTGCGCGCGGTCGGCGGCCCTGACGGCCTTCGCCGCGCGCCCGCCGGATCCGCTGTTCGCCGGTGACGGCTGGCGCGAGCAGTGGCTCGCACGGCTGGAAGCGGTCGAGCCGCCGCTCCACACCTGGTTGGCGCACCAGACCCGGGACGCGTACTGGCACCTCGGCAGTGCCGGCGAGGACCTCGGGGCGGTCGGCGCGGCGGTGCTGGCGGTGGGCGGCTGGCACGACCCCTTCCGGGACACGGTGCTGCGGCTGCTGTCCGCCCTGCCCGCCGACCGGGTGCGCGGGCTGATCGGCCCGTGGGCGCACCGGTACCCGGACCACGGGCTGTCGCCCGGCCCGGCCGTCGGCTTCCTCCAGGAGACGCTGCGGTGGTGGGACCACTGGCTCAAGGGCGCCGACAACGGGGTGATGGACGAGCCCCTGCTGCGTTCCTGGATCTCGGGGTCGCACCGGCCGGCGACGGCGTACGAGCACCTGGAGGGCCGCTGGGTCGGCGACCCGGCGTGGCCTTCCCCGGCCGTCGCCCCCGTCACCTACGGGCTCCAGGGCGCACCGGTGATCGTGGCCTCGCCCCAGTACACGGGCGTGGACGCCGGGCGGTTCGTCCCCTCCGGCGACGACGCCGACCTGCCGCCCGACCAGCGGGAGGAGGACGCGAAGTCGGCGTGCTTCGAGTTCCCCGTGCCGGACGCCGGCCCGGTGGAGGTCCTGGGTCGGCCGCAGGTCACCCTCCGGCTGCGGCTGGACGTGCCCTACGGGCAGGTGGTGGCGCGGCTGTGCGACGTGGCCCCGGACGGCGCTTCCACCCTGGTCACGCGCGGGGCGCTGAACCTCTCGGCGCGCCAGGGCCGGGAGAAGGCGGTGCCGTGGCCGCTGGGCGCCTTCGAGGACGTGTCCTTCGAGCTGAGCGCCATCGGGCACGCCTTCCCGCCGGGCCACCGGATCCGGCTCGCGCTCTCCTCGGCGTACTGGCCCTGGGTCTGGCCGCGGGCCGGTTCGGAGGCGGGCTGGACGCTGGAACCGGCGGGCAGCGCCCTGACCCTGCCGGTGCGGTCCGCGGCCGCCGGCGCGGCGGACTCCGGGATCGTGTTCGAGGCCCCGGAACAGGCGCCGCCGCTGGCGGTGGCGGTTCCGGCCACGCTGGACGAGCCGGTGCCCGGGCGGCTCGTCGTACGGGACGTCGCGAGCGGGACGTGGCGCCTGGAGGTGGATCCCCGGTACGGGGGCACGCGCATCTACCCGGACGGGCTGGAGGTCGTCGACGACGCGCTGGACGTGTACGAGATCCAGGAGGCGGATCCGCTGTCGGCGCGGACCCGCTCGGACTGGCGGATCCGCATGCACCGGCCCGAACCGGCGTGGGACACGCAGGTCGAGACGCATGCGGAGACCACCTGCGACGAGGGCGGCTTCGTCGTGGCGAACGAGGTGGTGTGCAGGGAGGGCGACGAGGTGGTCTTCCACCGCACGTGGCAGCGCCGCCTCCCCCGCGCGGCGACCTGAGGGCCGGACGGCCGGCGCCCGGACCTGAGGGGGTAGCCCCCTCAGCCGAACAGCCGCTCCAGGACCACCGCGATGCCGTCGTCCTCGTTGGACAGCGTGACCTCGTCGGCCACGGCCACCAGCTCCCGGTGCGCATTGGCCATCGCCACCCCGCGCGCCGCCCACGCGAACATCGGGATGTCGTTCGGCATGTCACCGAAGGCGATCGTCGACCCCGCCGCCGCGCCCAGGACCTCCGCCGCCAGCGCCAGCCCGCTCGCCTTGTCCACGCCCGGCGGCTGGAGTTCCACGGTGTGCTCCCCCGCCATCGTCACGTTGACCAGGTCCCCGACCACCGACCGCGCCACCCGCGTCAGTTCGTCGTCGTCCAGTTCCGGGTGCTGGAGCAGCACCTTGTTGATCGGCGAGGCCCACAGGTCGGACCGGCGCCGCACCCGCACGGTCGGCAGGTGCGGGTGCCACATCCGGTAGCCGGGCCCTATCAGCATCTCCGCGTCCACGCCCTCCTGGTTGACCGCCGCGTAGACCTCCCCGATCTCCGCCTCGATCTTGCCCAGCGCCACCTCCGCCAGGTCCCGGTCCAGCGGAACGGAGTGCAACAGGCGCGCGCCCGCCACGTCGTACACCTGCGCGCCCTGCCCGCACACCGCGAGCCCCGTGTAACCGAGGCCGTCCAGCACGTGCCGGACCTGGGGAACGGGGCGCCCGGTGACGATGATGTGCTGGGCGCCCGCGGCGCGCGCCCGCGCGAGCGCCGCGTACGAGCGGGCCGAGACGGTGTCTCCGGCGCGCAGCAGGGTCCCGTCCAGATCGGTGGCCACGAGTGCGTAGGGGAGGGCGGAATGCACGGCGGAATGCACGGAAGTCACGGCGGAAGTCACGGGCGCAAGGATACGGACCCCATTGGACAAGTCCTACAAATAGCGCCCGAATCCGGCCTCCCGCAGGCCCCACCAGCCACGTAACGTGTCAACAAGCCCCCGGGACACCCCCGGACCACATCGAAAGCGAGGCAGCACCCCATGCCCCAGCAGAGCCCCCTCGATGTCCCCGAGGGCGACCCGTTCGGGCCGCACAACCTCCCGTACGGCGTCTTCTCCACGCCCGAGGAGCCGCGCCACCGCATCGGTGTGCGCATCGGCGGCCACGTGCTCGACGCGGGGGCGGTCGCGGCCGCGCTCGGCTCCCCGTACGCCGCACTGCTCGGGCAGACCTCCCTCAATCCGCTGCTGGCCGCCGGCCGCCCCGTCTGGCGCGACGTGCGGCGTGCGCTGACCGCCTGGGTGACCGACCCGGGCCACCGCGCGACGGTCGAGCCGCACCTGACGCCGCTGGACGCCGTCACCCTGCACCTGCCCTACGAGGTCGCCGACTACGTCGACTTCTACGCGAGCGAGCACCACGCCACCAACGTCGGCAGGATCTTCCGCCCCGACGGCGACGCGCTGACGCCCAACTGGAAGCACCTGCCGATCGGTTACCACGGCCGCTCCGGCACCATCGTCGTCTCCGGCACCGAGGTCGTGCGCCCCAGCGGCCAGCGCAAGGCACCCGCCGACCCGGCGCCCGTCTTCGGGCCGTCGGTCAAGCTCGACATCGAGGCCGAGGTGGGCTTCGTCGTCGGCACCCCCTCCGAACTGGGCCGTCCGGTGCCGCTCGGCGAGTTCGAGGACCACGTCTTCGGGCTGTTCCTGCTCAACGACTGGTCGGCGCGCGACATCCAGGCCTGGGAGTACGTGCCGCTGGGCCCCTTCCTCGGCAAGTCCTTCGCCACCTCCGTCTCCGCCTGGGTGACCCCGCTGGACGCCCTGGAGGCCGCCCGGGTCACCCCGCCCGCCCGGGACTTCCCGCTGCTGCCCTACCTCGACGACGCCGGGGCCGAGACCCCCGGCGGCTTCGACCTGCACATCACCGTCTCCATCAACGGGCAGGAGGTCGCGCAGCCGCCCTTCGCGTCGATGTACTGGACCGCCGCGCAGCAGCTCGCGCACATGACGGTCAACGGGGCCTCCCTGCGGACGGGCGACGTGTACGGCTCCGGCACGGTCAGCGGCCCCGAGGTCGGCCAGCGCGGCTCCCTGCTGGAGCTGACGTGGAACGGACGCGACGCCGTCGAGCTCGCCGACGGCAAGCGCACCTTCCTGGAGGACGGGGACACCGTCACCCTCACCGCCTGGGCCCCGGGCCCCGACGGCACCCGGGTCGGCCTCGGCGAGGTCACCGGCCGCATCGTGGGATCCCGCTAGTCCGAAGTGTGAACGGCGGGGTGGCGGATCTTTCCGCCACCCCGCCGAAACCGCAGGTCACAGCCCCGCCCCCGGACCACGGGGTGGCGCAATACTGCTGCAACACCACGGCCGCCGAACCGCCGGTACGTTCCCTGCCATGCCAGCCGAACGCACCTCCGCACACACCGCCCCGGTCGCCGCCGCGCGCCGGCGGCGGCTGCGCGCGGACCAGGCGCGGCAGCTCGCCGACCTGCTGCGCCACCAGATCCTGGCCGGCGGCTACCCCGGCGGGGTCCTTCCCCTGGAGGACCGCCTCGCCGCCGAGTACGGCGCCGGGCGCAACACCGTCCGCCAGGCCCTCGACCTGCTGCGCGGGGAACGGCTCGTCGAACGCAGGCCCGGGGTCGGGACCGTCGTCGTCTGCGAGAAGTACCCGCACGGCCTCGACCGCCTCCAGGGCCTGGCCGAAACCCTGCACGAGCACGGCAGGGTCACCAACGAGGTCCGCACGGTCGGCCCGGTGCGGGCCCCCGCCCCCGTCGCCGGCCGGCTGGGCCTGCCCGAGCACACCGAGGTGCTCTACATCGAGCGGCTGCGGCGCCTGAACGGCCTGCCGCTCTCCCTCGACCTCACGTACGTCCCGCTGGACGTCGGCGCCGGACTGCTCGACTGCGACCTGGAGAACACCGACGTCTTCCGGCTGCTGGAAACCCTGTCCGGGCAGCCGCTCGGCCACGCCGAGATCACCCTGGAAGCCGTCAACGCCGACGCGCACTCCGCCGCCGTCCTCAACGCCCCGCGCGGAGCCGCGGTCCTGCTGCTGGAGCGGCTCACCCACCTGCGCGACGGGCGCCCCGTGGACCTGGAGTTCATCCGCTTCCGCGGCGACCGGATCACCATGGGCGGCCTGCTCCACCGCTCCCTGTGAAGCCCCTCCCCTCCCGCCCCCGTCCCGCCACGCCCCCCCCTTCGCCAAGACCCTTCCCTGGAGACAGCCATGCCTCTGGTCCCCCAGCGCGGCGACGTGCCCGTGACCATCGACGAGTCCCTGTGCATCGACGGCTGCACCCTCTGCGTCGACATGTGTCCGCTCGACTCGCTCGCGATCCACCAGGACAGCGGCAAGGCCTACATGCACGTGGACGAGTGCTGGTACTGCGGCCCCTGCGCCGCCCGCTGTCCCACCGGCGCGGTGACCGTCAACATGCCCTACCTGCTCCGGTGAAAGGCCCCCTCCCCATGCGCAGCACCAGAACCCCCGTACGCCTCGTCCTTGCCCTCGCCGCCCTCCTCGCCCCGCTGGCCACCGCGTGCGGCAGTGCGTCCGGGGCGGACGGCGCCAAGACCGTCACCGTGACCGTCGGCTACCAGTCCAAGACCATCAACACCGTCACCGCCGGCACCCTGCTGCGCTCCCTCGGCTACTTCGAGCAGGAGCTCGCGGCCCGCGGCAAGAAGGACGGTGTCACGTACAAGGTCGACTGGCAGGACTACGCCACCGGCGCGCCCATCACCGCGCAGATGACCGCCGGGAAGATCGACATCGGTTCGATGGGCGACTTCCCGCTGCTGATCAACGCCGCGCGCGGCCGCGAGCTGAAGCAGCCCACCCGACTGGTCTCCGTCACCGGCTACAACCTGCGCGGCGGCCTCAACACCGTGGTCACGGCCCCTGATTCGAAGCTGGAGTCGCTCGCCGACCTGCGCGGCAAGAAGGTGTCGACCTCTGTCGGCTCGGCCGCGGACGGCACCCTCGTACGGGCCCTGCAGCGCGCCGGGATCGACCCGTCGAGCGGCATCCAGAAGCTCAACCAGCAGCCCAGCGTGGGCGCTTCGGCCCTCCAGGCAGGCAGCGCGGACGCGCTGTCGCAGTTCGTAGCGTGGCCGGGGCAGCTGGCGTACGAGGGGAAGGCGAGAGCCCTCTACGACGGCGCCGAGCTGAACGTGCCGACCTTCCACGGGGTCACGGTGCGCGAGAAGTTCGCCGCGCAGCGGGCGGGTGTGCTGGACGACTTCCTGCGGGCGCAGCGCAAGGCGACCGACTATTTGCGGACGAACCCGGTCGCGGCGGCCGAGTCGGTGGCGAAGGAGACGGGGCTGCCGGCCGAGGTCGTCTACCTCTACAACGGCGCCCACGGCATCGCGACCTTCGACCCGGCGCTGCGCCCGGAGTTGGTCGCGGCGCTGAAGGCGGACGTGCCGGTGCTGAAGGACGCGAAGCTGGTGGCGGACGTGGACGTGGACGCCTTCGTGGACCCGGCTCCCCTGAAGCGGGTCGCCGCGGGCCAGGACTATCCGGTGGCCGCACCCGCCCGCGCCGAGCTCTGGCGGCGCGGCCAGGCCCGCGCGGAGTCCTTCGACTCCCCGCGCGAGCTCCTCAAGGCGGCGAAGGGGGCCGACGTCCGGGCGGCCTACGTACCGGACGCGGTGACCGGAACCCTCTGGTTCGCGGACCAGGCGGTCTGGGTGGCCGAGGGCTCCGACCTGCGGGCCTTCGTCACCCGGGCGGGCGCCACGGCGTACGTCGACCGGCACCGGGAATCCGGGGCGCGGATCGTGGGCTTCGCCGAGGCCGGAGCCCTGGCCTCATGACCCCGGGGCGCCGACTGCTGCGCGCGGCCTCGCTCGGGGCGGCCCTGGTCGCATGGCAGGGGCTGACCTCGTGGGACGTGAACCTGGTGCTGCTGCGGTTCGAGCAGTTCCCGACGGTGGGCGAGGTCGCGTCGAGGCTCCTGGAGCGGGCGTCGACCGGTCCGTACTGGCAGGACCTCGGCTCCAGCCTGAGCCGGATCGTGACGGGCTTCGTGCTGGCCGCGGTGCTGGGCGTGGCGGCGGGCACGGCCATCGCGCGCTCCCGGACGGCCGCGGACCTGCTGGGGCCGCTGGTTGAGGTGCTGCGGCCGATCCCGGCGATCGCGCTGGTGCCGGTGGCGATCCTGCTGTTCCCCTCGAACGAGCAGGGGATCGTCTTCATCACCTGCTCGGCGGCCTTCTTCCCGGTGCTGGTCTCGACCCGGCACGCGGTGGCGGCACTGTCGCCAGTGTGGGAGGAGGCGGTCCTGACGATGGGCGGGGGGCGGTCGCGGGTCCTGTTCTCGGTGGTCCTGCCGGGCGCCCTGCCGGGCATCTTCGGCGGGCTGTCGGTGGGGATGGGCGTGGCGTGGATCTGCGTGATCTCCGCCGAGATGATCTCGGGGGAGTACGGGGTCGGGTACCGGACCTGGCAGGACTACACGGTGGTGGACTACCCGGCGGTGTTCGTCGGGATGGTCACCATCGGCGCGCTGGGCTGGCTGACCTCGACGGCGGTGGAACGGGCGGGCCGCCGCCTGACCCACTGGCTCCCGGCGCAGGGCCCGGCGGGGCCGGCGCCGCGGCCGGTCCCCCGACTCCGCGGCCCACACCCCGGCCAGGAGCCCACCGCCGACCCCCGGCCCGGGCAGCCCGATCCGCGCCACCGCCCCCGAACCCCGGCCCGCACGCCCGACCCCGTTGCCCGCAGCACACCCTGACCCGGTCGCCTCACCCCCCAACCCGGAGCCGGGAACCGGCCCCCCGTCCGCACCCGGGCGCTCAGCCCGCCGCGGCTGCGGGCGCGGGGCCGCTGGACGGGCCGGTTCGCCCGCCCTGCCGCCGCCCCGGGGGCTCCGCCCCAGCCGTCCCGGCGGCGCCCCGTCCCGCCCGTACGCACCCCGCACTCGGAGGAAGGCAGCCCATGCCCGCACCCGCACCCGCCCCCACGGCCGTTCCGGCCGGCGCCGCCCTCCGCCTCGACGGCGTACGGCTGGGCCGCCCCGGCGCTGCCGTTCTGGACCGGCTCGACCTCGACGTCCGGCCTGGCGAGGTGCTGGCCGTCGTAGGCCCCTCCGGCTGCGGGAAGTCGACGCTGCTGCGCACCCTCGCCGGGCTGCTGCCGCCGCTCGGCGGGAGGGCCGAGCAGGACGGCCGTCCCATCACCGGGCCGGACGCCGAACGGGCCCTCGTCTTCCAGGACGACGCCCTGCTGCCCTGGCGGACGGCCCGCGCCAACGTCGAACTCCCCCTCGCCATCCGCGGGACCCCCCGCGCCGACCGCCGCACCGCCGCCGCGGACTGGCTGGCCCGCGTCGGCCTCGCCGACCACGCGCACAAGCTCCCGCACCGGCTCTCCGGCGGCCAGCGCCAGCGCGTACAGCTGGCCCGCGCCCTCGTCGCGCGCCCCCGCGCCGTCCTCATGGACGAGCCGTTCGGGGCGCTGGACGCCCAGACCCGCTCGGAGATGCAGGACCTCCTCGTCGACGTCCTCGCCGGGACCGGCGCGACCGTCGTCTTCGTCACCCATGACGTGGACGAGGCGCTGTTCCTCGGCGACCGCATCGCCCTCCTCGGCTCCGGCGGCGAGGTGCTCGACGTACCGCACCCGCGGCAGCGCGACACCGACCGCTCCCCGCTCCGGCAGCAGATCCTCAACTCCCTCTGAACCCCGCCCCCGCCACCGCACCCGCACCCGTACCCGAAGGGCCGCACCATGGACATCCCCGCGATCGCCGACGCCGAGGAACTCACCTGCGACGTCCTCGTCATCGGCGGCGGCACCGCCGGCACGATGGCGGCGCTGACCGCCGCCGAGCGCGGGGCCCGGGTGCTGCTGTTGGAGAAGGCGCACGTACGGCACTCCGGCGCCCTCGCCATGGGCATGGACGGGGTCAACAACGCCGTCGTGCCCGGCCGCGCCGAACCCGACGACTACGTCGCCGAGATCACCCGCGCCAACGACGGCATCGTCGACCAGTCCACCGTCCGCCAGACCGCCACCCGCGGCTTCGCGATGGTCCGGCGCCTGGAGTCGTACGGGGTGAAGTTCGAGAAGGACGAGCACGGCGAGTACGCGGTGCGCCAGGTGCACCGCTCCGGCTCGTACGTGCTGCCCATGCCCGAGGGCAAGGACGTCAAGAAGGTCCTCTACCGGCAGCTGCGCCGCCGCGAGATGCGCGAGCGGATCCGGATCGAGAACCGGGTGATGCCGGTACGGGTCCTCACCTCCCCCGAGGACGGCCGCGCGATCGGCGCGGCGGCCTTCAACACCCGCACCGGCGCCTTCGTGACCGTGCGTGCCGGGGCGGTGGTCCTGGCGACCGGCCCGTGCGGGCGCCTGGGCCTGCCCGCTTCCGGCTACCTCTACGGGACGTACGAGAACCCGACGAACGCGGGCGACGGCTACGCCATGGCCTACCACGCGGGCGCGGCGCTGACCGGGATCGAATGCTTCCAGATCAACCCGCTCATCAAGGACTACAACGGTCCGGCGTGCGCGTACGTCGCCAACCCCTTCGGCGGCTACCAGGTCAACCGGCACGGTGAGCGGTTCGTCGACTCCGACTACTGGTCGGGCCAGATGATGGCGGAGTTCGCGGCCGAGCTGGCCTCCGACCGGGGGCCGGTGTACCTGAAGCTGAGCCACCTCCCGGAGGAGTCCCTCTCGTCCCTCGAAACGATCCTGCACACCACCGAGCGGCCCACGCGCGGCACCTTCCACGCGGGCCGGGGCCACGACTACCGCACCCACGACGTCGAGATGCACATCTCGGAGATCGGCCTGTGCGGGGGCCACTCGGCCTCGGGCGTCCGGGTCGACGACCACGCCCGCACCACCGTGCCGCGGCTGTACGCGGCCGGTGACCTGGCCTCCGTACCGCACAACTACATGATCGGGGCGTTCGTCTTCGGCGACCTGGCGGGCGCGGACGCGGCGCGGTACACGGCCTACGAGGGTCCCCTGCCCGCCGATCAGCTGGCGGTCGCGCACGAGCTGGTCTACCGGCCGCTGCGCCATCCGGACGGGCCGCCGCAGCCGCAGGTCGAGTACAAGCTCCGCCGCTTCGTGAACGACTACGTGGCCCCGCCGAAGACGGGCACGAGGCTGTCGCTGGCGGTCGAGGCGTTCACCCGGATGGAGGCGGAGATCGCGCAGATGGGGGCGCAGACCGCGCACGAGCTGATGCGGTGCGCGGAGGTGTCCTTCATCCGGGACTGCGCGGAGATGGCGGCCCGGTCCTCGCTGGCGCGGACGGAGTCCCGCTGGGGCCTCTACCACGAGCGCCTCGACCACCCGGAGCGGGACGACGCGGGCTGGCTGTACCACCTGGACCTGCACAAGTCGGCTTCGGGGGAGATGGAGTTCACGGCCCGGCCGGTGGAGCCGTACCTCGTGCCGGTGGAGGGCTTCGCCCCGGCGGGCGGCCCCTCGCGCCACCTGGGCGCGGTGGAACTGCTCCCGGTGGCGACGGCGGGCCCGCGCGAAGCGGTGCCTGCGGCGCGTACGGCCACGGCGGCCGGCGCGGGCGCAGCCCCGGCATCCGGAGCCGCCACGGTACCGGCCGGGCCGTCCCCCCGGATCCTCGAACTCCTGGTCCTGGCCGAGGAGTCTCCGGACCTGGCGGCCCTGCGCCCGTACCTCGCCGACCCCGATCCGGCGGTACGGGCCACCGCCGTGGCCGCGATCGGCGAAACCGTTCCGGCGGGTGCGGGACCGGAGCTGGCGGCCCGCCTCGGCGATGCGGATCCGGCGGTACGGGCGGCGGCCGCGGCCGCGCTGCGGGAGCTGCTGGAGGTCCTGCCGGGCGACGCGGAACTGGGGGCCGCCCTGCGCGCCGCGCTGCCGGTCCCCGACCCGGTGGTCCGCTCGGCGGCGCTGGAGGCCCTGCGCGCGCTGCGCCTCGGGGACGCCGACCTGTACGCCGGGTCCCTCGCGGACACCGACCCGGAGGTCCGTGTCCACGCGGTACGGGCGCTGGTCTCGGTGGACGCCGTCGAGGCCCTCGCACGGGCCGCCACCGACCCGGCGCGGGAGGTCCGGGTCGCGGTGGCCAAGGGCCTCGCGGCGGTCCACACCCCGGCCCCCGCCCCGCTGGACCCCCTCCTGGCGGACCTGGACCCGCTGGTCCGGGGCGCGGCCCTGGCGGCCCTGGCGGCGACGGGCTGCCCGCCCGCCCACGCGGCCACCGCCGTGGCGGCCCTCGCCGCCCCGGCCTGGCAGGTCCGCGCGGGCGCGGCGACGGCCCTGTCGGCCGCAGCTTCGGATACCGCCGTGGCCGCCCTGGCCGAGGCCCTGAAGGACCCGAACGCGGACGTCCGCAAGGCTGCGGTCCTCTCCCTGCGCGCCCACCGCACCACCCCGGAGGCCCGCACGGCCCTGGCCACGGCCACCTCGGACCCGGACGCCGACGTCCGGGCATATGCCAGCCGCCACTGACTCCGTCAATGGCACGGAGTGGTTCACACGTGCAGGCGGTCCGGAACGGATCTCCGGCGATACGCTGGACGGACTCGCGAGACTCCGTCCCATGGGAGCACTACACATGAGCGTCGATCCCGAGATCCCTGAGCGGGAGCCCTCGCTCCACTGGCCGATCCCCCCTGCGGGCGGCTGGACCGCCGACGACCTCGACCGGCTTCCCAACCTGCCTCCGCATACGGAGCTGATCGACGGGAGCTTGGTCTTCGTGAGTCCGCAGACTCTTTTCCACTCGCGCGCCGTGAGCTTCTTCGAATGGCAGCTTCAGTCGCTGCTTCCCGCAGGGCTGGAGGTGGTGCGCGAGTTCACCATCGACATCGACCGGAAGAACAGGCCCGAACCAGATGTCATCGTTGTCGACGAGGAGGTCGTGGACGATCCGTCGCTGACCCGCTTTCCCGCCTCCTGCGTCCACCTCGCCATCGAGGTGGTCTCCCCGGAGTCGGTCGAGCGCGACCGGGAAACCAAGCCCCTCAAGTACGCCCGCGCCAAGATCCCGCACTTCTGGCGAGTGGAGAACAGGGAGGGCCGGGCTGTGGTGTACGTCTACGAGCTCGACCCGGCAACAAAGGCATACGTGGCGACCGGCATCTTCCACGACCGCCTCAAGGTCTCGGTGCCGTTTCAGATGGACCTGGACCTGACCGCCATCACTCCGAAGCGCCGCGCCTCCGAATAGCACCACGTGCCAGGGCCCGGCTCCCCCTGAGGGAGCCGGGCCCTGACGCGGAACCGCCGGAGGCTACCGCACGAACGTGCTCGCCTGCCCCGCCAGGTCCAGGAAGTACTGCGGGGCCACACCCAGGACCAGGGTGACGGCCACGCCCACCGCGATCGTCGTCATCGTCAGTGGCGACGGGACGGCCACCGTGGGGCCGTCCGCCTTGGGCTCGCTGAAGAACATCAGCACGATGACCCTGATGTAGAAGAACGCGGCGATCGCCGACGAGATCACACCGATCACGACCAGCACGCCCGCGCCGCCCTCCGCGGCCGCTTTGAACACCGCGAACTTCCCGGCGAAGCCGGAGGTGAGCGGGATGCCGGCGAAGGCCAGCAGGAACACCGCGAAGACCGCCGCCGTCAGCGGCGAACGACGGCCCAGGCCCGCCCACTTGGACAGGTGCGTCGCCTCGCCGCCCGCGTCCCGGACCAGCGTGACCACCGCGAACGCGCCGATCGTCACGAAGGAGTAGGCGCCCAGGTAGAAGAGGACGGACTTGACGCCCTCCGCCGACGTCGCGATCACACCGGCCAGGATGAAGCCCGCGTGCGCGATTGAGGAGTACGCCAGCAGGCGCTTCACGTCGGTCTGGGTCACCGCGATCACTGCGCCGGCCAGCATGGTCACGATCGCCACGCCCCACATCACCGGCCGCCAGTCCCACCGCAGACCCGGCAGGACCACGTACAGCAGGCGCAGCAGCGCGCCGAACGCGGCCACCTTCGTGGCCGCCGCCATGAAGCCCGTCACCGGGGTCGGGGCGCCCTGGTAGACGTCCGGGGTCCACATGTGGAAGGGCACCGCACCCACCTTGAACAGCAGGCCCATCAGGATCAGCGCGCCGCCGATCAGCAGCAGCGCGTCATTGCCCATGGTGTCGGCGAGCGCCGGGTCGAGCTGGCTGAGCTTGCCGTCCACCACGTCGGCGATCACCGCGTACGAGACCGAGCCCGCGTACCCGTAGAGCAGCGCGATGCCGAAGAGGAAGAAGGCGGAGGAGAAGGCGCCCAGCAGGAAGTACTTGACCGCGGCCTCCTGCGACATCAGCCGCTGGCGGCGGGCGACGGCGCAGAGCAGGTACAGCGGGAGGGAGAAGACCTCCAGCGCCACGAACAGCGTCAGCAGGTCGTTGGCGGCCGGGAAGATCAGCATGCCGGAGATGGCGAACAGCACCAGCGGGAAGACCTCGGTGGTGGTGAAGCCCGCCTTGACCGCGGCCTTCTCGCTCTCGCTGCCCGGGACGGACGCCGCCTGCGCGGCGAAGGAGTCCACCCGGTTGCCGTGCGCGGCCGGGTCGAGGCGCCGTTCGGCGAAGGTGAAGACCGCGACGATCGACGCCAGCAGGATCGTGCCCTGCAGGAACAGCGCCGGGCCGTCCACGGCCACGGCGCCCATCGCCGCGATGTGCGCCTTGGAGCTGCCGTACCCGCCGGCGGCGAGGCCGACGACCGCCGCGAAGGCCGAGGCCAGGGCGGCGACGGCGAGGAACGCCTGCACGTAGTAGCGGGACCTGCGCGGTACGAAGGCCTCGACGAGGACTCCGAGGACCGCCGCGCCCACCACGATCAGCGTGGGCGCGAGCTGCGCGTACTCGATGTGCGGAGCGGGGATCTTCTCCACCGGCTCCGCGGCCGCCAGTGTCAGCAGCCCTTGGGCAGCAGCCATCGTGCTCACTTCGCCGCCTCCCCGTTCTTGGCCTCGACGGCCACCTGTGGCTTCGGGTCCTTCTCGTGGACGTCGGACAGGGTGTGCTTGACCGCCGGGTTGACGATCTCGGTCAGCGGCTTCGGGTACACGCCGAGCCCGATCAGCAAGGCGATCAGCGGGGCCACCACCAGTACCTCGCGCAGGCGCAGGTCCGGCATGCTCCGGACCTCCTCCTTCACCGGGCCGGTCATCGTGCGCTGGTAGAGCACCAGCGTGTAGAGCGCGGCGAGCACGATGCCGACGGTGGCGATGATCCCGACGACCGGGTACCGGGCGAAGGTGCCCACCAGCACCAGGAACTCACTGACGAAGGGCGCGAGGCCCGGCAGGGAGAGGGTGGCGAGGCCGCCGATCAGGAAGGTGCCGGCGAGGACCGGGGCCACCTTCTGCACACCGCCGTAGTCGGCGATGAGCCGCGAGCCGCGCCGCGAGATCAGGAAGCCGGCCACCAGCATCAGCGCCGCCGTCGACAGCCCGTGGTTGACCATGTAGAGCGTCGCGCCCGACTGCCCCTGGGAGGTCATCGCGAAGATGCCCAGGATGATGAAGCCGAAGTGCGAGATCGAGGCGTAGGCGACCAGCCGCTTGATGTCGCGCTGCCCGACCGCGACCAGCGCACCGTAGACGATGCTGATCAGGGCAAGCACCAGGATCACCGGCGTGGCCCACTTGCTGGCCTCGGGGAACAGCCCGAGGCAGAAGCGGAGCATCGCGAAGGTGCCGACCTTGTCGACGACCGCGGTGATCAGCACGGCGACCGGGGCTGTGGCCTCGCCCATCGCGTTGGGCAGCCAGGTGTGCAGCGGCCACAGCGGCGCCTTCACCGCGAAGGCGAAGAAGAAGCCGAGGAAGAGCAGCCGCTCGGTGTTGGTCGCCATGTCGAGCGTGCCGGCGGCGCGGGCGGCGGTGATCTCCTGGAGCGAGAAGTTCCCGGCGACCACGTAGAGCCCGATGACTGCGGCCAGCATGATCAGGCCGCCGACCAGGTTGTAGAGGAGGAACTTGACCGCCGCGTACGAGCGCTGCGCGGCCGCGTTCTCCTCGGAGCCGCCCGCCGCGGCAGCGGCTGATCGAGAGGAAGTCGCCCGGTCCCCGAAGCCGCCGATGAGGAAGTACATCGGGATGAGCATGGCTTCGAAGAAGATGTAGAAGAGGAAGACGTCGGTGGCCTCGAAGGAGATCACCACCATCGCCTCGACCAGCAGGATCAGCGCGAAGAAGCCCTGCGTCGGCCGCCAGCGCTGACTCTTGGTCTCCAACGGGTCGGCGTCATGCCACCCGGCCAGAATGATGAACGGCATCAAAACGGCGGTGAGCCCGATCAGCGCCACCCCGATGCCGTCGACGCCCAGTTCGTAGCGGACGCCGAAGTCGGCGATCCAGGCGTGCGATTCGGTCAGCTGGTAGCGCGCGCCGCCGGGCTCGAAGCGGACCGCGACGAGCACGGCCAAGGCCAGGGTCGCCAGCGAGACGAGCAGCGCGAGCCACTTGGCGGCGGTCCGGCGGGCGGCCGGGACGGCCGCCGTGAGGACCGCGCCGACCGCGGGCACCGCGGCCGTCACCGTCAGAAGCGGGAAACTCATTTCACACCGCCCTCATCAGCAGGGTCGCGGCGATGAGGATCGCCGTGCCCCCGAACATCGAGACCGCGTAGCTGCGGGCATAGCCGTTCTGGAGCTTGCGCAGCCGACCCGAGGTCCCGCCGACCGAGGCGGCCGTCCCGTTGACCACCCCGTCGACGAGGCTGTGGTCGACGTAGACGAGCGAGCGGGTCAGGTGCTCCCCGCCGCGGACGAGTACGACGTGGTTGAAGTCGTCCTGGAGCAGGTCCCGCCGGGCCGCCCGGGTGAGCCAGCTGCCGCGCGGGGCGACGACCGGGACGGCCCTGCGGCCGTACTGGGCGTACGCGAGGCCCACGCCGAGGAGCAGCACCACGACCGTGGCGGCGGTGATCGCACCGGCGCCGATGGGCGGATGCCCGTGCTCGAAGGAGGTGACCGGCTCCAGCCACTTCACGAAGGCCTCGTTCAGGCTGAAGAGGCCGCCCGCGAAGACCGAGCCGAAGGCCAGCACGATCATCGGGATGGTCATGGACTTCGGGGACTCGTGCGGGTGGGGCATCTCTCCGGGGCGGGCTTCGACGCCGGGCTCCACGCCGGGCGCGGTGGCGGGGTCGGGCGCCGGCTGCCACCGCTTCTCACCGAAGAACGTGAGCACCATGACGCGGGTCATGTAGTAGGCGGTGATGCCCGCGCCGAGCAGGGTGACCGCCCCGAGGATCCAGCCCTCGGTGCCGCCCTTGGCGAAGGCCGCCTCGATGATCTTGTCCTTGGACCAGAAGCCCGACAGGCCCGGGAAGCCGATGATGGCGAGGTAGCCGAGGCCGAAGGTCACGAAGGTGACCGGCATGTACCGGCGCAGGGCCCCGTACTTGCGCATGTCGACCTCGTCGTTCATCCCGTGCATCACGGAACCCGCGCCGAGGAAGAGGCCGGCCTTGAAGAAGCCGTGCGTGACCAGGTGCATGATCGCGAAGGCGTACCCGACGGGGCCGAGGCCCGCCGCCAGGATCATGTAGCCGATCTGCGACATCGTGGAGCCCGCCAAGGCCTTCTTGATGTCGTCCTTCGCGCAACCGACGATCGCACCGAAGAGGAGCGTGACCGCGCCGACCACGACCACCGCGGTCTGCGCGTCCGGTGCGGCGTTGAAGACCGCCCCGGACCGGGTGATCAGGTACACGCCGGCGGTGACCATGGTGGCCGCGTGGATCAGGGCCGAGACCGGGGTCGGGCCCTCCATCGCGTCACCGAGCCAGGATTGCAGCGGCACCTGTGCCGACTTGCCGCACGCGGCCAGCAGCAGCATCAGGGCGATCGCCGTCAGCTTGCCCTCGCTCGTCGCGTCCACCGCGCCGAACACCGGCCCGAAGGCGAAGGTCCCGAAGGTGGTGAACATCAGCATGATCGCGATCGACAGGCCCATGTCGCCGACCCGGTTGACCAGGAAGGCCTTCTTCGCGGCGGTGGCCGCGCTGGGCTTGTGCTGCCAGAAGCCGATGAGCAGGTACGAGGCGAGGCCGACGCCCTCCCACCCGACGTACAGCAGCAGGTAGTTGTCGGCGATGACGAGGAGGAGCATCGCCGCGAGGAACAGGTTCAGGTAGCCGAAGAAGCGGCGGCGGCGGTCGTCGTGCTCCATGTACCCGATGGAGTACACGTGGATGAGCGTGCCGACTCCGGTGATCAGCAGGACGAAGGTCATCGACAGCTGGTCGAGCTGGAAGGCGACGTCCGCCTGGAAGCCCTCGACGGGGATCCAGCTGAACAGCTTCTGGTGCATGGCCCGGTCCTCGGCGCCGCGCCCCAGCATGTCCGCGAACAGGGCCGCGCCGATGCCGAAGGAGACGGCGGCGAGCAGGGTGCCGAGCCAGTGGCCGGCCTTGTCGAGCCGCCGGCCGCCGCACAGCAGCACCGCCGCCCCGAGCAGGGGCGCCGCGACCAGCAGCGCAATCAGATTCTCCACTGTGTGAACGCCCCTTACAGCTTCATCAGGCTGGCGTCGTCGACCGAGGCCGAGTGGCGGGTACGGAACAGCGACACGATGATCGCGAGGCCCACCACGACCTCCGCGGCGGCGACGACCATCGTGAAGAAGGCGATGATCTGGCCGTCGAGGTTGCCGTGCATCCGGGAGAAGGTCACGAAGGCCAGGTTGCAGGCGTTGAGCATCAGCTCCACGCACATGAACAGGACGATCGCGTTCCGCCGGATCAGCACGCCTGCGGCGCCGATCGTGAACAGCAGTGCCGACAGGTACAGGTAATTGACCGGGTTCACTTCGAGGCCTCCTCACGGCCGAGCCGCTCGGCGGCCCGCTGCTCCAGTGCCTTCATGTCCTCAAGGGCCTCGCTGGAGACGTCCCGGATCTGGCCGCGGGCCCGCAGCGTCTTGTTGACGGTCAGCTCGGACGGGGTACCGTCCGGCAGTAGACCGGCGACGTCGACCGCGTTGTGCCGGGCGTAGACGCCGGGCGCGGGCAGCGGCGGGAGCTGGACCCCCTCGCGTACGCGCCGCTCGGCGAGCTCGCGCTGCGTGGCGGCCCGCTCGGTGCGCTCGCGGTGGGTCAGCACCATCGCACCGACGGTCGCGGTGATCAGCAGCGCACCGGTGATCTCGAAGGCGAACACGTACTTGGTGAAGATCAGCGTGGCCAGACCCTCCACGTGCCCGGTGGAGTTGATCCGGCCGAGCCCGTTGAAGTGCTTCAGCGAGGCGTTGCCGATCCCGGCGACGAGCAGGACGCCGAAGCCGAGCCCGCACAGGACCGCCAGCCAGCGCTGCCCCTTGAGGGTCTCCTTCAGCGAGTCGGCCGCCGTGACGCCGACCAGCATGACCACGAACAGGAACAGCATCATGATCGCGCCGGTGTAGACGATCACCTGGACCACGCCCAGGAAGTAGGCCCCGTTGGCGAGGTAGAAGACCGCCAGGACGATCATCGTCCCGGCCAGGCTCAGAGCGCTGTGGACGGCTTTCTTCATCAGGATCGTGGACAGCGCGCCGATCACGGCGACCACGCCGAGGATCCAGAACTGCACCGCCTCACCCGTGGAGGTCACCGTGCCGGCAGCCGCGGCGATCGCGCTCATGCCCCCACCCCCTCGCCACGAGCGGATGCGCCCGACGTCTCGGTCCCGGCAGGAGCCGCCGTCTCACCCTTGGACCGGGCGGCCTGGCGCTGCATACCGGGAGCAGCGCCCGACACCAGCCCGCGGTAGTAGTCCTGCTCGTCCGTGCCCGGGTACATGGCGTGCGGTGCCTCGACCATGCCCTCGGTCAGCCCGGCGAGCAGCTGTTCCTTGGTGTAGATGAGCGACTCGCGGCTGGAGTCGGCCAGTTCGAACTCGTTCGTCATCGTCAGCGCCCGCGTCGGGCAGGCCTCGATGCACAGCCCGCACAGGATGCAGCGGGCGTAGTTGATCTGGTAGACCGCGCCGTACCGCTCGCCCGGGGAGTAGCGCTCCTCCTCGGTGTTGTCCGCGCCCTCCACGTAGATGGCGTCGGCGGGACAGGCCCAGGCGCACAGCTCGCACCCGATGCACTTCTCCAGGCCGTCCGGGTGCCGGTTCAGCTGGTGCCGTCCGTGGAAGCGCGGGGCGGTGGTCTTCTGCTGCTCCGGGTACTGCTCGGTGAGGCGCTTCTTGAACATGGCCTTGAAGGTCACGCCGAAGCCGGCCACCGGGTTCTGCCACTTCTCGTTCGGGTCCGCGTCAGACATTCTCAGCACCCTCCTCTCGGTCACTGTCAGTATTCGTCCCGCCACTGACAATCAGCTCCCCCGCACCGCGGGGCCGCCTGCGCGGCACGGGTGCGAGCTGCTGGCCCGGCTTGGGCGGTACGGGGAATCCGCCGGCCAGCGGATCGAAGGACTCGGCTGCGGCGCCCTTGCCGGCGCCTCCTCCGGCGGCCTTCTCCTTGCGGTCGCGCAGCAGGTCCGCGACGAGGGACAGCAGCAGGATGGCGACGACCGCGCCGCCGACGTAGAGCACGATCTCCGAGAAGTCGTACCTCTCGTTGCGCAGCGCCCGTACGGTCGCGACGAGCATCAGCCAGACCACGGAGACCGGGATCAGCACCTTCCAGCCGAGCTTCATCAGCTGGTCGTAGCGCACGCGCGGCAGCGTGCCGCGCAGCCAGATGAAGAAGAAGAGCAGCAGCTGGACCTTGATGACGAACCAGAGCAGCGGCCACCAGCCGTGGTTCGCGCCCTCCCAGTACGTCGAGATCGGCGCCGGGGCCCGCCAGCCGCCCAGGAAGAGGGTGACCGAGACCGCCGAGACGGTGACCATGTTGACGTACTCGGCCAGCATGAACAGCGCGAACTTGATGGAGGAGTACTCGGTGTTGAAGCCGCCGACCAGGTCGCCCTCGGACTCCGGCATGTCGAAGGGGGCGCGGTTCGTCTCGCCGACCATCGTGACGACGTAGATGATGAAGGAGACCGGCAGCAGGACGATGTACCAGCGGTCGGCCTGCGCCTCGACGATCGCCGAGGTCGACATCGACCCGGAGTAGAGGAAGACCGAGGCGAAGGCCGCGCCCATCGCGATCTCGTACGAGATCATCTGCGCGCAGGAACGCAGGCCGCCGAGCAGCGGGTACGTCGAGCCCGAGGACCAGCCCGCGAGGACGATCCCGTAGATGCCCACCGAGGCGACGGCCAGGACGTAGAGCATCGCGATCGGCAGGTCGGTCAGCTGCATCGTGGTGCGCTGCCCGAAGATCGAGACCTCGTTGCCCGAGGGACCGAAGGGGATCACCGCGATCGCCATGAAGGCCGGGATCGCGGCGATGATCGGCGCCAGGACGTAGACGACCTTGTCCGCCCGCTTGACGATGATGTCTTCCTTGAGCATCAGCTTCACGCCGTCGGCGAGCGACTGGAGCATGCCCCAGGGGCCGTGCCGGTTGGGGCCGATGCGCAGCTGCATCCAGGCGACGACCTTGCGCTCCCACACGATGGAGAACAGCACGGTCACCATCAGGAAGGCGAAGCAGAACACCGCCTTGACGACCACGAGCCACCAGGGGTCCCGGCCGAACAGGGACAGGTCCTCTGCGGCAAGTTGTACGAGGTCACCGTGTGCCGCGTTCACGCGTCCACCTCCGCGGTGGTGTCGGCTGCGCCGGCCGGGGTCGCCGGACCGATCCGTACGAGGGCGCCCGGGAGGGCGCCGGTGTCGGCGAGGACGCCGGAGCCGGCGGAGTTCAGCGGGAGCCAGACCACCCGGTCGGGCATGTCGGTGATCCGCAGCGGCAGTTCCACGGAGCCGGCCGGGCCGGTCACCGCGAGGACGTCGCCGTCCTTGACGCCGCTCTCGGCGGCGGTGGCCGCCGACAGCCGGGCGAGGGCCTCGTGCCGGGTGCCGGCCAGGGCCTCGTCACCCTCCTGGAGCAGGCCCAGGTCGAGCAGCAGCCGGTGGCCCGCGAGGACCGCCTCACCGGCGCGCGGCCGGGGCAGCGGCGCGGTGTCCGCGGACTGCGCGGTGGCGCGCTCCCCCGACCACGGGCCGAGCCCGTCGAGCTCGCGGCGTACGGCGTGGACGTCGGGCAGGGCGATCGGCCGGTCGGCGGCGTCGGCGAGCATGTGCAGCACGCGGGCGTCGGCCGGGGCGAGCCGGCGGGTCATCTGGTCGGGCTTGAGCGCCGCCTCGAACGGCCGGACCCGGCCCTCCCAGTTGATGAACGCCCCCGCCTTCTCCGCGACCGCCGCCACCGGGAACACCACATCGGCGTGGTCGGTGACCTCGCCGGGCCGCAGTTCCAGGGAGACCACGAAGGCCTCCCGGAGGGCGACCCGCGCGCGGGCCGGGTCCGGCAGGTCGCGCACCTCGACGCCCGCGACCAGCAGGGCGGTCAGCTCGCCCCCGGCCGCGGCCTCGACGATCTGGCCGGTGTCCCGGCCGTAGCGGTGCGGGAGTTCGTCCAGCCCCCAGGCGGCGGCGACCTCGTCGCGGGCCCGCGGGTCGGTGGCCGGGCGGCCGCCGGGCAGCAGCGACGGCAGTGCGCCCGCCTCGACGGCGGCCCGCTCCCCGGCCCGGCGCGGGATCCACACGAGCGTGGCGCCGGTGGCGGTGGCGGCCCGTACGGCCGCGGTCAGCGCGCCCGGCACGCCCGCGAGGCGCTCCCCGACGACGATGACGGCGCCCGGCTCGCGCAGCGCGTCGGCGGCCTCGGAGCCGCCGGCCTCCAGGCCGGTACGGGTGGCCAGCGCGTCCAGCCACTCGGGTTCGGTGCCGGGGGCGGCGGCCAGCAGGGTGCCGCCCGCCTTCTCCAGACCGCGGGTGGCGTAGGGGGCGAGGGCGAAGGTCCGCTGCTTGTGCTTGCGGTGGGCCTTGCGCAGCCGCAGGAAGACGCCGGGGGCCTCCTCCTCCGCCTCGATGCCGGCGAGCAGCACCGCGGGCGCCGCCTCCAGCGAGGAGTAGGTCACTCCGCTGCCGTCGAGGTCCTTGCCGGTGCCCGCGACGGCGGCGGCCAGGAACTCGGCCTCCTCCGCGCTGTGGATCCGGGCCCGGAAGTCGATGTCGTTGGTGTCCAGCACGACCCGGGCGAACTTGGCGTACGCGTAGGCGTCCTCGACGGTGAGCCGGCCGCCGGTCAGCGCCCCGGCCCGGCCCCGTGCGGCGGCGAGCCCGGCGGCCGCGACCTCCAGGGCCTCGGGCCAGCTCGCCGGGGCGAGGACGCCGTCGGCGCCGCGCACCAGCGGGGTGGTCAGCCGGTCGGGGCGCTGCGCGTAGCGGAACGCGAAGCGCCCCTTGTCGCACACCCACTCCTCGTTGACCTCGGGGTCCTCGGCGGCCAGCCGGCGCAGCACCTTGCCGCGCCGGTGGTCGGTCCGGGTCGCGCAGCCGCCCGCGCAGTGCTCGCACACGCTCGGGGAGGAGACGAGGTCGAAGGGGCGGGAACGGAAGCGGTACGCGGCCGAGGTGAGGGCGCCGACCGGGCAGATCTGGATGGTGTTGCCGGAGAAGTACGACACGAAGGGGTCGCCCTCGCCGGTGCCGACCTGCTGGAGCGCACCGCGCTCCAGCAGCTCGATCATCGGGTCGCCCGCCACCTGCGTGGAGAAGCGGGTGCAGCGCGCGCACAGCACGCACCGCTCGCGGTCCAGCAGCACCTGGGTGGAGATCGGAACCGGCTTCTCGTAGGTGCGCTTCCTGCCCTCGAAACGCGATTCGGCGTTCCCGTGCGACATCGCCTGGTTCTGCAGCGGGCACTCGCCGCCCTTGTCGCAGACCGGGCAGTCCAGCGGGTGGTTGATGAGCAGCAGCTCCATCACCCCGCGCTGGGACTTCTCGGCGACCTCGGAGGTCAGCTGCGTCTTGACGACCATGCCGTCGGTGCAGGTGATCGTGCAGGAGGCCATCGGCTTGCGCTGGCCCTCGACCTCGACGATGCACTGGCGGCAGGCGCCGACCGGGTCGAGGAGGGGGTGGTCGCAGAACCGGGGGACCTCGATGCCGATCTGCTCGGCGGCCCGGATCACGAGCGTGCCCTTGGGCACCGACAGCTCGATGCCGTCGATGGTCAGCGAGACCGTGTCTTCGGCGGCCTTCGGCCGCCCCGCCGCCTCCCCGCCACCGGCGGGAGCGTTGGTGGTGACGGTCATGCGTTCACCTCCGTGTCAGCCCAGAGGGTCGACTTCCTGGGGTCGAAGGGGCAGCCCCTGCCCGTGATGTGCTGTTCGTACTCCTCGCGGAAGTACTTCAGCGAGGAGAAGATCGGGCTGGCGGCGCCGTCGCCGAGCGCGCAGAAGGACTTGCCGTTGATGTTGTCGGCGATGTCGTTCAGCTTGTCGAGGTCGGACATCACGCCCTTGCCGGCCTCGATGTCGCGCAGCAACTGGACCAGCCAGTACGTGCCCTCGCGGCAGGGCGTGCACTTGCCGCAGGACTCGTGGGCGTAGAACTCGGTCCACCGGGTCACCGCACGGACCACGCAGGTGGTCTCGTCGAAGCACTGGAGGGCCTTGGTGCCGAGCATGGATCCGGCCGCGCCGACGCCCTCGTAGTCGAGGGGGACGTCGAGGTGCTCGTCGGTGAACATCGGCGTGGAGGAGCCGCCCGGGGTCCAGAACTTCAGCCGGTGGCCGGGGCGCATCCCGCCGCTCATGTCGAGGAGCTGGCGCAGGGTGATGCCGAGCGGGGCCTCGTACTGGCCGGGACCGGCGACGTGCCCGGAGAGCGAGTACAGGGTGAAGCCGGGGGACTTCTCGGTCCCCATCGCCTTGAACCAGTCGTTGCCGTTGTTGAGGATCGCGGGAACCGACGCGATGGACTCGACGTTGTTCACGACGGTGGGGCAGGCGTAGAGCCCCTCGACGGCAGGGAAGGGGGGACGCAGCCGGGGCTGACCGCGCCGGCCTTCGAGGGAGTCGAGGAGGGCCGTCTCCTCGCCGCAGATGTACGCGCCCGCTCCCGCGTGCACCGTGATGTCGAGCTTGAGCCCGCTCCCGAGGATGTTCTCCCCGAGGTAACCGGCCTCGTACGCCTCGCGCACCGCCTCGTGCAGGCGCCGCAGGACCGGTACGACCTCGCCGCGCAGGTAGATGAAGGCGTGCTCCGACCGGATCGCGTAACAGGCAATGATCATTCCCTCGATGAGGGAGTGCGGATTGGCGAAGAGAAGGGGGATGTCCTTGCAGGTTCCCGGTTCCGACTCGTCCGCGTTCACGACGAGGTAATGCGGCTTCCCGTCGCCCTGCGGGATGAACTGCCACTTCATTCCGGTGGGGAAGCCCGCCCCGCCGCGTCCGCGCAGACCGGAGTCCTTCACGTACGCGATGAGGTCGTCCGGGGTCATCGCGAGCGCCTTGCGCAGGCCCTCGTACCCCTCGTGGCGCCGGTATGTCTCCAGCGTCCAGGACTGCGGCTCGTCCCAGAAGGCCGACAGCACGGGTGCCAGCAGCTTGTCCGGGGCGCCGTTCGTGTGCATGTCGGCGGTCACGGTCATCACTCCCCCTCCTCGGTGGCAGCCGGTGCCTCGCCACGCGGGTGCACGACCTTGCTGCCCTGCTGCGGGCTTTCGCCCCGGGCGATCCGCAGTCCGATCAGCGAGGCGGGGCCGGCGCCGCCGCCCGCCTCGACGGCGCCCTCGCGCTCGTCGGGGAAGCCCGCGAGGATCCGGGCGGTCTCCTTGTACGTGCACAGCGGCGCGCCCCGGGTGGGGGTGACCGTGCGGCCGGCGATCAGGTCGTCCACCATGGCCTTGGCGGACTCGGGGGTCTGGTTGTCGAAGAACTCCCAGTTGACCATCACCACGGGGGCGTAGTCGCAGGCCGCGTTGCACTCGATGTGTTCGAGGGTGACCTTGCCGTCGGGGGTGGTCTCGTTGTTGCCGACCCCGAGGTGTTCCTTGAGCTCCTCGAAGATGGCGTCGCCGCCCATGACCGCGCACAGGGTGTTCGTACAGACCCCGACCTGGTAGTCGCCCGAGGGCCGCCGCCGGTACATCGTGTAGAAGGTGGCCACGGCGGTGACCTCGGCGGTGGTCAGGCCCAGCGTCTCGGCGCAGAACCGGATGCCGGTGCGCGAGACGTACCCCTCCTCGGACTGCGTCAGGTGCAGCAGCGGCAGCAGCGCGGAGCGGCTGTCGGGGTAGCGGGCGACGATCTCCTTCGCGTCCGCGTCGAGCCGGGCGCGCACCTCGGCCGGGAAGTCGGGGGCCGGCAGCTGGGGCATGCCCAGGCTGAGGGGGCCCTGGGGCGTGGCCCCTCCGGAAGACACGGCTGTCATCGGTCGACGCCTCCCATCACGGGGTCGATGGAGGCGACGGCGACGATGACGTCGGCGACCTGGCCGCCCTCGCACATCGCTGCCATGGCCTGCAGGTTGGTGAAGGACGGGTCGCGGAAGTGGACCCGGTAGGGGCGGGTGCCGCCGTCGGAGACGACGTGCACGCCGAGCTCGCCCTTGGGGGACTCGACGGCCGCGTACGCCTGCCCGGCCGGGACCCGGAAGCCCTCGGTCACCAGCTTGAAGTGGTGGATGAGTGCCTCCATGGAGGTGCCCATGATGTTCTTGATGTGGTCGAGCGAGTTGCCGAGGCCGTCGGGGCCCATCGCGAGCTGCGCCGGCCAGGCGATCTTCTTGTCGGCGACCATCACCGGGCCCGGCTCCAGCCGCTCCAGGCACTGTTCGATGATCCGCAGCGACTGGCGCATCTCCTCCAGGCGGATCAGGAACCGCCCGTACGAGTCGCAGGTCTCGGTGGTCGGCACGTCGAACTCGTAGGTCTCGTAGCCGCAGTACGGGTCCGCCTTGCGCAGGTCGTGCGGCAGGCCCGCCGAGCGCAGGATCGGGCCGGTGGCGCCGAGCGCCATGCAGCCGGTGAGGTCGAGGTAGCCGACGTCCTGCATGCGCGCCTTGAAGATCGGGTTGCCGGTGGCGAGCTTGTCGTACTCCGGCAGGTTCTTCTTCATGGTCTTCAGGAAGTCGCGCAGCTGGTCCACGGCGCCCGGGGGCAGGTCCTGCGCGAGGCCGCCGGGCCGGATGAACGCGTGGTTCATGCGCAGGCCGGTGATCAGCTCGAAGATGTCGAGGATCAGCTCGCGGTCCCGGAAGCCGTAGATCATGATCGTGGTCGCGCCCAGCTCCATGCCGCCGGTGGCGATGCACACCAGGTGGGAGGAGAGCCGGTTGAGCTCCATCAGCAGGACGCGGATGACGGTGGCGCGGTCGGGGACCTGGTCGGTGATGCCGAGGAGCTTCTCGACGCCGAGGCAGTACGCCGTCTCGTTGAAGAACGGCGTCAGGTAGTCCATGCGCGTGACGAAGGTGGTCCCCTGCGTCCAGTTGCGGAATTCGAGGTTCTTCTCGATGCCGGTGTGCAGGTAACCGATGCCGCAGCGGGCCTCGGTGACCGTCTCGCCGTCGATCTCCAGGATCAGGCGGAGCACTCCGTGGGTGGACGGGTGCTGGGGACCCATGTTGACGACGATCCGCTCGTCGTCCGCCTTGGCGGCCGACTGGACGATCTCGTCCCAGTCGCCGCCGGTGACGGTGTAGACGGTTCCTTCGGTCGTCTCGCGCGCCGAGGCGTGGTCGGCGGAGGAGGCGTGGTGGGACGTGGACATCAGCTGTACGACCTCCGCTGGTCGGGAGCCGGGATCTGGGCGCCCTTGTACTCGACGGGAATACCGCCGAGCGGGTAGTCCTTGCGCTGTGGGAAGCCCTGCCAGTCGTCCGGCATCATGATCCGGGTGAGGGCCGGGTGCCCGTCGAAGACCAGGCCGAAGAAGTCGTACGCCTCGCGCTCGTGCCAGTCGTTGGTCGGGTAGACCGCGACGAGCGACGGGAGGTGCGGGTCGCCGTCCGGGACGGACACCTCCAGCCGCAGGACCCTGCCGTGCGTGATCGAGCGCAGGTGGTAGACGGCGTGCAGCTCGCGGCCCGCGTCCCCGGGGAAGTGGACGCCGCTGACACCGGTGCAGAGCTCGAAGCGCAGTGCCGGGTCGTCGCGCAGGGTGCGGGCGACGCGTACGAGGTGCTCGCGGGCGATGTGGAAGGTGAGCTCGCCCCGGTCGACCACCGTCTTCTCGATGGCGTTCTCGGGGACGAGGTCCTGCTCCTCCAGGGCGCCTTCGAGCTCGTCGGCGACCTCGTCGAAGTACGAACCGTAGGGGCGGTGGCTGGCGCCGGGCAGCGCCACGGTGCGGACGAGGCGGCCGTAGCCGCTGGTGTCGCCGCCGTTGTTGGCGCCGAACATGCCCTTGCGGACGCCGATCACCTCGGGTCCGGCGGAGCCCCGGGGAGCAGGAACGTTGTTCCCGTTGCTGCCGTTGTCCGGGGGGGTCTGGCTGGTGTCGCTCACCGGAGCAGCCCCTTCATCTCGATGGTCGGGAGGGCCTTGAGGGCCGCCGCCTCCGCCTCGCGGGCCGCTTCTTCCCGGTTCACGCCGAGCTTGGAGCCCTGGATCTTCTGGTGGAGCTTGAGGATCGCGTCCATGAGCATCTCGGGGCGGGGCGGGCAGCCGGGCAGGTAGATGTCCACCGGGACGATGTGGTCGACGCCCTGGACGATCGCGTAGTTGTTGAACATGCCGCCCGAGGAGGCGCAAACCCCCATGGAGATGACCCACTTGGGAGCGGGCATCTGGTCGTACACCTGCCGGAGCACCGGCGCCATCTTCTGGCTGACCCGCCCGGCCACGATCATCAGGTCGGCCTGGCGCGGGGAGCCGCGGAACACCTCCATGCCGAAGCGGGCCAGGTCGTAGCGGCCGGCGCCGGTGGTCATCATCTCGATGGCGCAGCAGGCGAGGCCGAAGGTCGCGGGGAAGACGGATGACTTGCGCACCCATCCCGCGGCCTGTTCGACGGTGGTCAGCAGGAAGCCGCTCGGCAGCTTCTCTTCCAGTCCCATGGGAAATTCAGCCCCTCAGTCCCATTCCAGGCCGCCGCGGCGCCAGACGTAGGCGTAGGCGACGAAGACGGTGAGCACGAAGAGCAGCATCTCGACGAGCCCGAAGATCCCCAGGGAGTCGAAGGTGACGGCCCAGGGGTAGAGGAAGACAACCTCGATGTCGAAGACGATGAAGAGCATCGCCGTCAGGTAGTACTTGATGGGGAAGCGACCGCCACCGGCCGGCGTGGGCGTCGGCTCGATGCCGCACTCGTACGCTTCGAGCTTTGCCCGGTTGTACCGTTTGGGGCCGATCAGCGTGGCCATGACCACGGAGAAGATCGCAAACCCTGCGCCGAGGGCGCCGAGCACGAGGATGGGCGCGTACGCATTCACGCTCCTCGCTCCTTCCAGTCGTCCTTGACCGTTGGACCGCTGCGCCGGCGCGGGGCCCCTCCCAGCGGGAGCTGGGGGAGTCCTGCCTCGCGAAGATCGTGTACATGTGAGGCAGTTCACAAGCCGGACTGATGCGCATCCTATGCCCGCTCGTCTGTGATCTGCGACACGGGTTGCAACACCGAGTTTGTGATCTCCACCACCCGACGAACGATCATGAAGGCTTCCAGGTGGCGATCTTTGTACGCGAAGGATTCACACGGCTACGAAAGGTGACATTAGCTGCGTTACCGCAGGTAGAAGGCGACTGCTCCTATCAAACGATGGTCAGTGCAGGCAAATTCGCCCTGTCGGGCCCGTCGGTGATAAGGGGATCCGCGTCGCCCGGTCGAGGGAGGCCGCGCGTACGGGAGTGGACGTGTGCATCCGTTCACGAACCCGGCGGGTTGTGCCCGGCCGGTTCACGGCGAGATCACGGACGGGCCACAGACTCCCCACGGCGAGACATTCCTGTGACCTGCGCCACGTCGGATTCGTGCCTCCGAAAGAGGGCTTGGCCAACTGTGCGCGGGGATGGTAGGCCGCGGATCAATTCGGACTAATTACTGAAACCCCATGATCACAGGCTTGTGAGGGGCTGTCCGATTCGTCCGTTACGGCGTCAATAGGTCGCGCGGCGCGTCCGGTTGCGCCCGAATCGCGCACAACTGTGGCGCACACCACGTTTCTTGAAGGGAACCGCGACCCCCTGATAGCGGTTGTACCCATGTCCCACACCGCTCACATACCCAGCCACCGGAAGCCCCGTCGCAGCGCCTCGAAGCTCGCGGTCCGCGCCGGAGTTGCCGGTGGCGTCCTCAGCACCCTGGCCATGGCCGGCACGGCGAGCGCGTCCCCGTCCGAGCCCGTGGCCGAGACGACGCTCGAAATGCCGGTCCTGAACCTGGATCTGGCCGCCGAGGTCTCCTCCGCCGTCACCACGGCCGCCGAGAACACGGCCGCCGCCGCCGTCACCGGCGAGCTGCACGTCCAGGAGGAGGAAGCCCGCACGGGCGCCGCCGCCGAGGCGAAGAAGGCCAAGGAAGACGCCGAGAAGGCCGACGCCGAGAAGAAGGCGAAGGAAGAGGCGGACCGCAAGGCCGCTGCCGAGCGCGCCACCCGCAGCTCCTCCCGCGCCACCCTGCAGAGCACCTCTGCCTCCGGCAGCCTGGGCTCCGGCACCGTGACCGCCCCGGCCACCGGATCCGCGGCCGCCATCGTGAACTTCGCCCGCGCGCAGGTCGGCAAGGCCTACGTGATGGGCGGCACCGGCCCGTCCTCCTTCGACTGCTCCGGGCTCGTGCAGGCCGCCTACCGCCAGGCCGGCATCTCCCTGCCCCGCATGTCGCAGGACCAGTCCTCCGAGGGCAGCTCGGTCTCCCTCAGCGCCCTCCAGCCGGGCGACATCCTGTACTGGGGCTCCCGCGGCAACGCCTACCACGTCGCCCTCTACGTCGGCGGCGGCAAGTTCGTCGGCGCGCAGAACCCCAGCACGGGCATCGTCGAGCGCTCCCTGAGCTACGACCGCCCGACGGGCGCCGTCCGCGTCCTCTGATCCCCGCTCCGCGGCACGCCGGACACCGCGAAGGGCCGGTACTCCCCCGCTCGGGGGTGGAGTACCGGCCCTTGGCCATGCCCCGGTTCGGCTTCAGCCGAGCGACGCCGCCAGCTTGAAGCGGGCGTCGCGCTGCTTCTTGTAGAGCGCGAGCGTCTCGGCGTGCTCCTCGATGAGCCGCTGCTGGTAGGCCTTCTCGACGGCGTACCAGACCCCCACGAGGTTCACCTCGTACTTGCACGCCACGTCGGCCTTGGCCGCCGAAACGGCCTTGGCGCCGCCCAAGTCGCTCTGCAGGCCCAGCTTCTCGACGACCTCGTACGGGGTTTTGAGCCCGGTATAGCCGGACTTGTCCATGCAGGCGGACCACTTGCGCAGGACCTCGACGACCCGGGAGTCGCCCTTGGAGCGGTCGTGCGCCTCGCCGGCCAGGCCGAAGGCGAAGAGGAGGTCCACGCTGTCCTTGGTCGGCGCGTACAGCTTGCGGTAGCCCTCCCGCCCACAGCCCCCCGCGGGCACCTTCTGCCCGCCGACCTCGATGCCGCTGTCCACGCGGGCGGCGTCCTCCTCGTTGAGCGCGTCGGGGGGCGGCTGTGCGCCCGGCCCGCCGCCGCCCGGCGGTTCACCGTGCAGGACCGTGTACGCGCTGTCGCTCAGCTTCGGGGCAGGCGGCTTGGCCGGCTTCCCCTCGCCCGAGGTCTTGTCGTACCCGTGGGCTGCCGCAACCGCCGGATCGGCCAGGCCGAACAGATGGGCGTGCCGGTCACCCGGCGCCCCGCCCGCAGAGCGCCCGACCGCCGTCACCCCCTCGTACGTGAACCCGTACCGGGCCATGCACGCGGCGACGAGGCCCTCCTGCACCCGGCCCATCCTCATGGTGTCCGCCTCGGTGTCCATGTACGCGTCCATGGGCAGGGAGAGGGAGGACGTGGCCGGGTTCACGGCGACGGCACCCAGCTTCGGCTCCCCACCGCCGCTCCCCGTCCCGCCGCCGGCTCCCGAACAGCCCGCAAGGAGGACGGCCGCCAGCAGCGCCGCCGGGACGGGGATCCGGCGGGGCCGGCGGTGCGCATCGTGGAACACTCCTTCACCTGCTCAGGCGTGGAGGGTGTAGGTGGACGAGCTGATGGTGTTCTTGAAGGTGGCGGAGGCGTTGCCCTGGTAGTTCGACGGAATCTCGCCGACGTTCCCGTCCATGTAGGCGTCGGTCGCCACCTTCCAGGCGTAGACATCCCGGTTCTTGTAGGACTCGGTGTTGTCGTTCACCAGCGAGGTGCCGCCCGTGCAACCGCTCTTGAAGTAGTTGTCGTTGAAGTTGAGGTCCTCACCGTATAGGTCGAAGACACAACCGGACTGGTACTGGTTGTAGAAAAGCCCGAACTCGTCGACTTCAAGAATTCCGTCCTTTCCGTACGCGGCCGACGGGCCTGCCGTGCCCAGCAGAAGCGCGGCGACCGAAACAGCGGTGAGACAACCCGTCGCCACGTTGCGGAATACCTTCTCCATCATGTGCTCCTCGTCCTCGGGATGGAAAACACCCATGGGGTGGTGAACCGTGATCACGGTTCCTTCCGGCCGGGAAGTCAACAGGTCGGACGCCCTCCGGCAAAGCCCCTTCTCACCTGATGGACAGTCATCTGATGTTGCCGATAGGTAACTTGTGGCAGTGGATCTCCACTCCCTACTATCTGGCAACGCGCTCCCCGCCACGTTTTACGACGGACGCGCCCACCTCATCTCTACGGCCTTAGGGAATCGCCGACGTGCACGCACGCCACTTCGCTCCACTGCTCGCCATATGCCTTTCCCTGACGGCATGCGGAGGCGAAAAGGAGCCCAAGGCAAGCGACAGTCCGCCGCCCACGCAGCAGGAAATCGCCTACCACGACTGTCTGAAAAAGCACGGCGTCGACATCGTCTACCGGGGCAACGGAATGCCCTACGAGAACAAGGACCAGCCCTGGAACGAGGAAGCGCACACCGCGTGCGCTTCGCTTCATCCGGCGCCGCACAGTCCTGAGCCGGCCGACCCCGACGTGCTCGCTGCCGCGCAGAAACAAGCCGAGTGCATGCGGGCCGAAGGCATCTCCTGGTATCCGGATCCGGATCCGGTGACGGCCGAGTTCGACCAGAGCAAGGGCGGCACGCCCGAGCAGTGGTCCTCGCTCAAGACCGAACACCTCGACACCCTTCGGAAGTGCCGGCCGGCGAGATGAGCGAAATCGGCCACACCGTGGGGACGGTGCAGGCCCCTGCGACCGTGGGGGACAAGAGCGGCGGGCTCGACCGGGGCAGGCGTGCGGTCCTCGGCATCGTCGGCGGCGCCGCGCTGATGGCGGTCGGCGGTCTGCTGGCCACGGCACTGGTGAAGTCGCCCGCCCAGGTGGCGGCGGAGACCGGCCCCCCGGCCCAGGCTGCGCTGACCGCTGAGGTCGAGCGGCGGGTCCTCGCCGAGACCGTGGTGATGCGCGGGACCGTGGTCGCCGGTCAGAGCGTCGCGGTGTCGCCCCAGGGCGTGCGGACGGGTGAGGGCCAGGGGGCTGCGGTGGTGACCAAGCTGCCGCTGAAGGCCGGGGATCCGGTCAAGGCCGGGCAACTGCTCGCCGAGGTGTCCGGGAGGCCCGTCTTCGCACTGCAGGGCGGCCTGCCGATGTACCGGGACCTCAAGCCGGGCACCACCGGCGACGACGTCGCGCAACTCCAGCAGGCGCTGCGCGAGCTCGGGCACGGCACCGGCGCAGACGCCCAAGGGGTCTTCGGCCCCGGTACGAAGGCGGCCCTCGTCGCCCGGTACCAGGCCGTCGGGTACGACCCCCTGCCCGCGGTCGCGGACGGCGGCTCGGCGCTGAAGGCCGCCCGGGACGCGGTGCGGTCGGCGCAGTGGGCAGTGGAAGACGCCAGTGGCTCCGCCGGCGGAGCGGGCGGAGCCACTGGAAGCACCGGGAAACCCGGGCCCGGCGCGACTCCCGGGCCGGGTTCGGACTCCGGTGCGACTCCAGGCCCAGGCCCAAGCTCCGGCCCAAGCTCCGGCTCCGGCTCCGGCTCCGGCTCCGGCCGCGAACTCGCGCGCGCCCGGCAGGCCCTTGCCGAGGCGCGGACCGCGCTGGCCGCGGCCGAGGCCGCGGACGGGCCGATGCTGCCCGCCGCCGAGACCGTGTTCCTCGGAGGTTTCCCCGCCCGGGTCAGCGCGGTCGGCGGGCAGGTCGGCGCCGCCGTGTCCGGGCCGGTGCTGACGCTCTCAGCGGGAGAACTCGTGGTGGAGGCCTACCTCAAAGAGGACAAGAAACAGCTGCTGCGCGCCGGGATGACGGTGATGATCTCCTCCGAACTCACCGGCAGCGACGCCCGGGGCAAGGTGGCCTCGGTCGCCGCCGAGCGGTCCGCTGCGCAGGCGGCCGGGGCCGGGCAGCCGCAGCAGGGGCCGGACCAGGGCGAGGGCCAAGGCCAGGGCGCGAAGCGCGCCACAGGCGGCGGGAGCAGCGGCGGCGAGCTCGGCTACCGCATGGTGGTCCGCGCCGACCAGCCGCTGCCGGCGGCATTCGCCGGGCAGGACGTGCGGCTGACCATCGAGTCCGCCGCCACCGACGGTGAGGCCCTCGTGGTCCCGGTCACCGCGGTCTCCGCCGGTGCGGACGGGCACACGGTGGTCACCGTCCAGGGCGCCGACGGCGCACAGCGCCGTATCGAGGTCCGCATCGGCACCAGCGGAGACGGCTACGTGGCCGTGGCCCCCCTCCAGCCGGGCGCCCTCACGGCCGGTACCCGCGTGGTCGTCGGAGCCGCACCCAAGGGGGCGCCCCGATGAGAGTCCGCCTGCGCCGCGGCCTCACCGGCCGCCGGCAGACCGGGCCCGGGCAGCCGGAGCCCGCCCGCCGTCCCGAGGACCGGGATCCGGCGCGCCCCCGGCGCCCCGCCGAAGCCCGGCCGCCCGAGGCCGACGCCCACGGCCCGGGGGCCGGCGGGGCAGCGGAGCCCGACGCCCCCGTCATCGAGTTCCGCGGCGTCGGACTCACCTATCCCGGCCCACCTCCCGTCGAGGCGCTGCTCCCCTTCGACCTGGTCGTGGCTCGCGGCGAGTTCATCACCGTCGTCGGGCCCTCCGGCTCGGGGAAGTCCACTTTCCTCAACGTCGCCGGACTGCTCGACTCCCCGACCTCCGGCCGCTACCTCCTCGACGGGATCGACACCGCCGCGCTCGCCGACCGGGAGCGCACCGCCCTGCGCGGGCGCCGGATCGGCTTCGTCTTCCAGTCCTTCCACCTGCTCCCCCACCGGTCCGCCCTGGAGAACGTCACCCTCGCCATGCTCTACACCGAAGTCCCGCGCGCGCAGCGCCTCGTACGGGCCCGCGAGGCCCTGGAGCAGGTCGGGCTCGGGCACCGGGCGGACGCCGTCCCCGGGCGGCTCTCCGGTGGGGAGCGCCAGCGCGTCGCCATCGCCCGCGCGCTCGTCGGGCGCCCGTCGCTGCTGCTCTGCGACGAGCCGACCGGCAACCTCGACTCGGCCAACGCCGCCTCCGTCCTCGCCCTGCTCGACGAACTGCACGGCTCCGGCATGACCGTCCTCCTGATCACCCACGACCCCGGGGTCGCCGCCCGCGGCCGGCGGACCGTCACCATCCGCGACGGGCGGCTCTCCGGGTGAGCGCCGTCCGCCCCACCCGGCTGTCCCCGCGCGACACCGTCTCCGAGGCCGTCGCCGGCATGCTGCGCCGCCCCGGCAGGGCCGTGCTCACCGCGCTCGGCACGGTCCTCGGCGTCGGCAGCTTCGTGGCCGTGCTCGGCCTCACCGCCACCATCTCCTCGCAGATCGACGGCCGGTTCAACGTCCTCACCGCCACCGAGGTGACCATCGAGGACGTCGCCGCCCAGCAGAGCGAGTTCGCCGGGCCCGGCTTCCCCGCCGACGCCGAGCAACGGCTGCACGCCGTCGCGGGCATCGAGCACGCCGGGGTGCTGTGGACGGTACGACTGGACTCGCGGACCTCCCTCGGCTCCCTGCCGTCCGGCGGCGGAGAGTCCATCACCGGTGCGTCCGTGGTTGCCGCCTCGCCCGGGGCCGTCGCCGCCCTCGTGCCCACGCTCCGGGAGGGCCGCTTCTACGACGAGTTCTCCGAGCGGAGCCGACAGCGCGTCGTGGTCATCGGCGGCGGGCTCGCCGACCGGCTCGGCATCACCACTCTGGCCACCCGGCCCGCGCTCTACATCGGGCAGGAGCCCTTCACCGTGGCGGGGATCGTCTCCGACGTGGAACGCAAGCCGGAGAACCTGCTGTCCGTGCTCGTGCCCCGGGCCACGGCCGAAGAACTGTGGGGGCCGCCCTCGCCCGGCAGTGCGAGCATGCTCATCGCCACCGAGCTCGGCGCGGCCCGGCAGGTCGCCGAGCTCGCCCCGCTCGCGCTGCGGCCCGACCACCCCGAGTACCTGAAGTCGGTGCCGCCGCCCGACCCCCGGCTGTTGCGCTCGGGGGTGACCTCAGACCTCAGCGCCCTGTTCCTGCTGCTGGCCGGGATCTGCCTGGTCATCGGCGCGGTCGGGATCGCCAACACGACGCTCGTCGCCGTCCTGGAACGGACCGGGGAGATCGGGCTGCGCCGTGCGCTGGGGGCCCGGGGGCGGCACGTGTCGGCCCAGTTCCTCGCCGAGTCCGCCGCGCTGGGGGCGCTCGGCGGCCTGGTGGGGACGTCCCTCGGCGAGCTGACGGTGGTCGGGGTGTCCCTCGTACGGGACTGGACGCCGGTGATCCACCCGCTGACGGTGGCCGCGGCTCCGCTCGTCGGGCTCGTGACCGGGCTGCTGGCCGGGGTGCATCCTGCCTGGCGGGCTGCCCGTGTGGAACCGGCCGAGGCCCTGCGAAGATAGCGGAGGCGCAGCGCCCGCCCCGATTTCACCTGAGGAGGTGGTGGCCCGTGCGGAGTGAGGAACGCCCCGAACACCTCGAACACCCCGAAGACACCGCGGGCACCGCGTACACCGCAGACACCGCGCACACCGCGACCCCCGCGCACGGCAGCGGTGACCCCACCGCCGTGCCGGCCGCCACCGGGCTCTTCCTGCTCGCCGTCGGCGGCTGGCTCCTCAACACCACCCGCCCCTGGCACAAACCCGGACATCCGCTCACCCTGGGCCTCGGCTGGGCCGCCGGCCTCACGATGCTGCTGTACGGACTGGTCCTGCTGACCCGCTGCGTCCGCTCCGTCCACGCAGCCGAAGACGTTGGCACCCCCGGAAGCGCCCCGGACCGCCCCGTCTCCTGAGCGCCCCGGGCCGCACGGCCGTGCCGCGCGACCCCGCCTCGGCCGGTCAGGCCTTCGGGGCCACCTTCGAGAGGCCGTTGATGATGCGGTCCATCGCGTCGCCGCCCGCCGGGTCGGTCAGGTTGGCCAGCATCTTCAGCGTGAAGCGCATCAGCACGGGGTGCGTCAACCCCCGCTGGGTGGCGACCTTCATGACCTTCGGGTTGCCGATCAGCTTCACGAAGGCGCGGCCCAGCGAGTAGTAGCCGCCGTACGTCTCCTTCAGCACCTTCGGGTAGCTGTGCAGCGCCAGCTCGCGCTGGGCGGGCGTCGCCCGGGCGTGCGCCTGGACGATGACGTCGGCCGCGATCTGCCCCGACTCCATGGCGTACGCGATGCCCTCGCCGTTGAACGGGTTGACGAGCCCGCCCGCGTCGCCGACCAGCAACAGGCCCTTGGTGTAGTGCGGCTGCCGGTTGAAGGCCATCGGCAGGGCCGCCCCGCGGATCGGCTGCGTCATGTTCTCGGGGGTGTAGCCCCAGTCCTCCGGCATGGACGCGCACCACGCCTTGAGGACCTCGCGCCAGTCCAGCTCCCGGAAGGCGGAGGAGGAGTTGAGGATGCCGAGGCCGACGTTGGACGTGCCGTCGCCCATGCCGAAGATCCAGCCGTAGCCGGGCAGCAGCCGGTCCTGCGGGCCGCGCCGGTCCCACAGCTCCAGCCACGACTCCAGGTAGTCGTCGTCGTGCCGCGGCGAGGTGAAGTACGTACGGACCGCGACACCCATCGGGCGGTCCTCGCGCCGGTGCAGGCCCATCGCCAGCGACAGCCGGGAGGAGTTGCCGTCGGCCGCGACGACCAGCGGGGCACTGAAGGTGACCGGGGTCTTCTCCTCACCCAGCTTCGCCTGCACACCGGTGATGTGGCCGGTGCGCGGATCGCGGACGGGCTCGCCGACGTTGCAGCGCTCGTACAGCCGGGCGCCCGCCTTCTGTGCCTGCCGGGCCAGCGTCTCGTCGAAGTCGTCGCGCTTGCGGACCAGTCCGTAGTCCGGGAACGAGGCGAGCTCCGGCCAGTCCAGCTGGAGCCGCTGGCCGCCGCCGATGATCCGCAGGCCCTTGTTGCGCAGCCAGCCGGCCTCTTCGGAGATGTCGATGCCCATCGCCACCAGCTGCTTGGTGGCGCGCGGGGTCAGCCCGTCACCGCAGACCTTCTCGCGGGGGAACGCCGTCTTCTCCAGCAGCAGGACGTCCAGTCCGGCCTTGGCGAGGTAGTAGGCGGTGGTGGAGCCGGCGGGTCCGGCCCCGACGACGATCACATCCGCGGAGTGTTCGGAGAGGGGCTCGGTCACTGCGGGGTCTCCCGAAGGCTCGATAAAGGGTGCCCAACGGCACAGGACATGTGCAGTCTATGCAGCGAGAGAGATCGCGAATCCGAAGGGCTGCCCACTGTGACCACCTCGCCGACCCGGCCGCTCCCCGCCGTCCAGCTCCGCGTGCCCACCGACGAGGACGCGCACGCCTGGCACGCCGTCTTCGACGACCCCGACGTCATGGAGTTCCTCGGCGGTCCCGCCGAGCTGTCCCTGTACGAGGAGTTCACGGCGCGCCAGCGGATGCACGACGCACAGCTCGGCCACTGCCTGTGGACGCTGCTGGACGGCGAGGGAGAGGTCATCGGCTTCACCGGGGCGCAGCCTTGGCCGGCGCAGAAGTGGGGGCCGGTGGGGTGGATCGAGATCGGCTGGCGGCTGGGCCGCGCCGCGTGGGGGAAGGGGTACGCGTACGCCGCGGCGCTGGCGACGCTCGCCCGTCTGCGGGAGCTCGGCGTGGACCGGGTCTGCGCGATGATCGACGCCCGCAACGGGCGGTCGGTGGCGGTGGCAGAGCGGCTGGGCATGACCCTGGCCGAGGAGTTCACCAGTCCGGGCGGGAACCCGGGCCGCCGCTACGAGCTCCGCCTCACCTGACCCTCCGGCTCCCCCGGGCAGCGGGGGCTCAGAAGACCGAGAGGCCCGTCAGGGTAGTGAAGCGGTCCAGGGCCGCCACGGCCGCGACCGAGTTGCCGTGGACGTCGAGGCCCGGGCTCCACGCGGCCAGCGTGCAGCGGCCCGGAACGACCGCGACGATCCCGCCGCCCACCCCGCTCTTGCCGGGCAGGCCGACGCGGTAGGCGAACTCGCCTGCCGCGTCGTACGTCCCGCAGGTCAGCATCACCGCGTTGACCTGCTTGGCCTCGCTGCGCGTCAGCAGCCGCGAGCCGTCCGCACGCAGCCCGTGCCGGGCCAGGAAGCGCCCCGCACGGGCCAGGTCGGCGCAGCTCATCTCGATGGAGCACTGCCAGAAGTAATGGTCCAGCAGGGTCGGCACCGGATTGTCGATGTTCCCGTACGAGGCCATGAAGTGGGCGAGGGCCGCGTTCCGGTCACCGTGCTCGTGCTCGGACGCCGCGACCTCCGCGTCGAAGCCCATGTCCGGGTTGCCGCTCTCCAGCCTCAGGAACTCCAGCAGTTCACTGCTCGCGTCACCCGTCAGGGTCTGCAGCCGGTCGGTGACGACGAGGGCGCCCGCGTTGATGAACGGATTGCGCGGGATGCCGTTCTCGTACTCCAGCTGCACGAGCGAGTTGAACGGATTGCCCGAGGGCTCCCGGCCCACCCGCTCCCACAGGCTGTCGCCACCCTCCGCCAGCGCCAGGGCCAGCGCGAACACCTTCGTGATGGACTGGACGGAGAAGGGGACCTGCCAGTCCCCCACCCCGTGGACGTTGCCGTCGAGGTCGGCCACGGCCATCCCGAACTGCGCGGGGTCCACGGACGCGAGCGCCGGAATATACGCGGCGGGCGCGCCGCTGCCCACCAGCGGGGCGACGTCCGCCGCGATCTGCTCCAGCAGCCCTTGGTAGTCCACCCGCCGCCGCGCTTACTTGGTGCCGCGGTGCAGCGCCACGATGCCGCCGCTCAGATTGCGCCAGGCCACCTTGGACCAGCCGGCCTTCTGCAGCAGCGCGGCCAGCCCGGGCTGGTCCGGCCACTCGCGGATCGACTCGGCGAGGTACACGTACGCGTCCGGGTTGGAGGACACGGCGCGGGCCACCGGCGGCAGCGCACGCATCAGGTACTCCATGTAGACGGTCCGGAACGGTGCCCAGGTGGGCTGCGAGAACTCGCAGATGACCACTTGGCCGCCCGGCTTGGTCACCCGGTACAGCTCGCGCAGCGCGGCGTCGGTGTCCTGCACGTTGCGCAGGCCGAAGGAGATCGTCACCGTGTCGAAGACCTCGTCCCGGAACGGCAGCTTCGTCGCGTCACCGGCGGTCAGCGGCAGCCACGCGTGGCGCTTCTTGCCCTCCCGCAGCATGCCGAGGGAGAAGTCGCAGGGGACCACGTACGCGCCGGTCGCGGCGAACGGCAGCGAGGAGGTGGCGGTCCCGGCGGCCAGGTCCAGCACCGTGTGGCCGGGGCGGGCGCCGACCGCCTTGGCGACCTCCTTGCGCCACAGGCGGGCCTGGCCCAGGGACAGGACGTCGTTGGTGAGGTCGTACTTCGCCGCCACACCGTCGAACATGGAGGCGACTTCGTGCGGCTGCTTGTCCAGGGAAGCGCGGGTCACTGGCGTGGGCCCCTCAGGTGCGGTACGGGTGGGCTGATACCGGGCCATTCTCGCAGGCGCCCCCGCCCCCGGGCGCCGGGGGCACACCCGGCGCGCAGGACGGTGGCGCCGGGGGCTCGCCCCGCGGCGCGCGGCCGGTTCAGCGCCGGCGGTGCAGCAGCCGGCCCCCGATGACCGTGGCCACGCACGTCGTCGCGCCCTGGGCGAGCAGCTCCGCCGGGTCCGCCACCGCGAACACCGCGAAGCGGGCCGGGGCGCCCGGCTCCAGGATCCCGTGGAAGGCCTGCTCGGCCGCGTCCCGTCCGGCGAACGGGTCCAGCGACGCGGCGTCGCCGCGGTGTCCGGCCGCGGGCGGCAGTACGGCCAGGCCCGAGCGGACCACCGCCGTCCGCACCGCCGGGACGGTGAGCCGCCCGGTCACCGCCACCACCCCGCGCGCCAGCAGCTTCTGCGTGGCCCGCCGGGCGCTGTGGCCCCAGCGGGCCTCGGTCATCTTCAGGTCGGCCAGCGCCTCGGCTCCGCTGAGGGGTTCGCTGCCCAGCTCGGTGACCTCGTACGGGTCGTCGGGGTAGTACGTCCGCTCCAGCAGCGCGTCCGCCCCGTGCACCAGCAGCCCCGGGGTCAGCACCCCGGGCCAGCGGCGGACCCGCGCGTACGGCCAGGCCGCGCCGAGCTCCTCGTACGGGCCCACCAGGGTGATCCGGTCGCCCTCGACGAGGACCGCCCCGCCGGTCTGCGGCACGCGGCCCGGCCCGGGGACGAGGAGGTCGGCGGTGTGGAGCGTCAGCACGGGGACGTCAGTTGGAGGAGATGAGCTTCAGCTCGGGGTGCGCGGTGCCGCCCTCGATGGCCGTGGAGGAGATGTGGGAGACCACGCGGTCGTCGACCGGGTCGTTCGCCGGGTCGTCGTGCACCAGGAGGTGCTCGTACGTCGTCGCGCGCTGCGCCGGGACCCGGCCCGCCTTGCGGATCAGGTCGATGATCTCCTGGCGGTTCGAGCGGTGCTTGGCACCGGCGGAGGAGACCACGTTCTCCTCCAGCATGATCGATCCGAGGTCGTCCGCGCCGTAGTGCAGGGACAGCTGGCCGGCCTCCTTGCCGACGGTCAGCCAGGAGCCCTGGATGTGGGCGACGTTGTCGAGGAACAGCCGCGCGATGGCGATCATCCGCAGGTACTCGAAGACCGTCGCCTGGGTACGGCCCTTGAGGTGGTTGTTCTCGGGCTGGTACGTGTACGGGATGAAGGCGCGGAAGCCGCCCGTACGGTCCTGCGTGTCACGGATCATCGCGATGTGCTCGATCCGCTCGGCGTTGGTCTCGCCGGTGCCCATCAGCATGGTGGAGGTGGACTCCACGCCCAGCTTGTGGGCGATCTCCATGATCTCCAGCCAGCGCTCGCCGGACTCCTTGAGCGGCGCGATCGCCTTGCGCGGCCGCTCCGGCAGCAGTTCGGCGCCCGCGCCGGCGAAGGAGTCGAGACCGGCCGCGTGGATGCGGCGGATGGCCTCCTCGGCGCTCACGCCCGAGATCCGCGCCATGTGGTCGACCTCGGACGCGCCGAGGGAGTGGATGACCAGCTGCGGGAACGCCTTCTTGATGGCGGAGAAGTGCTCCTCGTAGTACTCCACGCCGTAGTCCGGGTGGTGGCCGCCCTGGAACATGATCTGCGTGCCGCCGAGCTCCACGGTCTCCGCGCAGCGGCGCAGGATGTCGTCGAGGTCGCGGGACCAGCCCTTCTTCGTGTCCTTGGGGGCCGCGTAGAAGGCGCAGAACTTGCACGCCGTGACACACACGTTGGTGTAGTTGATGTTGCGCTCGATGATGTACGTCGCGATGTGCTCGGTGCCGGCGTAGCGGCGGCGGCGCACCGCGTCGGCGGCCTGGCCGAGCGCGTGCAGCGGGGCGTGGCGGTAGAGGTCGAGCGCCTCTTCCTTGGTGATGCGGCCCCCTGCGGCGGCGCGGTCGAGGACAGACTGGAGAGCGGCCTGGTCGGTCACCGGTGCGTCACCTTTCGGCGGTGTGTCAAGAGGTCCGGACCGATCCAGCCTACGCCAGCCCCGCTCACCGGATTCCAAGGGGCTCTCAGGGGACGCGGGTCAGGTCGCCCTCCGGGTTTCCGGCGGGCACGTCACCCGACTTGTAGTGGAGTGTCCCGTTCGCGTTGAGGGTGAACCGCTCGTCGGCGGAGCCGTTGGAGCAGATGCCGGGCGCCGGGTTGGGGCCGCCCGAGGTGTCCAGGACGAGGGAGCGGTCGGTGGCGGAGGCGAGCTTCCAGTCACCGCTGCAGTCGGTGCCCAGGAGGGGCAGGATCGACTTGTCCCGGGCGACGACCTCGCCGACCTTGCCGCCCTTGATGGTGATCTGGAACTCGCTGGGCACCCCCGCCCGGGCGGTGGTCACGGTGCCCTTCCAGGTGCCGGTCAGCTCCTTCGGGACATCGGTGCGGGTGCCCCGGGGCGGGGCCGAGCCGGTGGCGCCGCCGCCGGTCGGTGCAGTGGCCGCGGCCGAGCCGGAACCCGAGGGGGACTCGGCGGCGCCGCCCGAGGCGTGCTGGTCCCTGCCGCCGCCCATGCCGGGCAGCAGGTCCAGCCCGTAGATCCCGCCGGACAGCACGGCCAGCACGGCCGCCGCGGCCAGGACCAGCGTGCAGCTGAAGCGGCGCCCGGCGGCCCTGACCGTGACCTGGCGGCCCGGGTCGGGGGCGGTCCGCGGCTGCGGCACCGCCGCCCCCGCGGTCTCGGTGGGCGGCCCGTAGGGCCCGTACTGCGCGTACGGGGCGCCCGTGCCCGCGCTGCCGTAGGAGGGCCCGTACGAGGGGTCGGGCGCCCCGAAGCCCCCGGAGACCGGGAACGGGACCGGGCCGGACGCGGCCTCCACGACCTGGACGGGGGCGGCCTCCACGGCCTCGGCGGGGGCGGCCTCCAGGTCGAGCAGGGCCACCGCGGCGCGGCTGGCCTCCTCCACCAGCGGGGCGGGGAGCCGGCCGGGGGCGGCCAGGGCGCCGTCCAGCGCCACCGCGAGGTCCTGCGGGGCGGGCCGGTCGGCGGGCGCCTTGGCCAGGCATGCCGCGATCAGCTCGCGCAGCTCGCCCGCCGGGACCTCGGCGAGGTCCGGCGGCTCGTGCACCACCTTGTAGAGCAGGGTGGCCGAGTTGTCTCCGGTGAAGGGCGGCTGCCCGGTCGCCGCGAAGGCCAGGACCGCGCCCAGCGAGAACACGTCGGCCGCGCCGGTGACGCCCTTGCCGAGGATCTGCTCGGGCGCCATGTACCCGGGCGAGCCCACGGACACCCCGGTGGAGGTCAGCGAGGCGGTCCCGTCGGTGGCCCGGGCGATCCCGAAGTCGATCAGCCGGGGCCCGTCCAGGGTGAGCATCACGTTCGACGGCTTCACGTCCCGGTGGACCAGGCCCAGCCCGTGCACCGCCACCAGCGCGCGGGCCAGCCCCTCGCCGACGGCCCGTACCGAGCCCTGGGGCAGCGGCCCGTGCGCCGCCACGGCCCGGGCCAGGGACGGCCCGGCGACGTACCCGGTGGCCACCCACGGCACCGCCGCCTCCGGGTCGGCGTCCAGTACGGGCGCGGTCCACTCGCCGCCGACCCGCCGCGCGGCCTCCACCTCCCGACGGAACCGGGCCCGGAACTCCTCGTCGGTGGCGAAATGCGGGTGCACGATCTTGACGGCGACGGTCCGCCCGCCCGCGCTGCGGCCCAGGTAGACCCGTCCCATGCCGCCCGCGCCGAGCCGGCCGAGCAGCCGGTACGCGCCGATGGTCCGCGGCTCGTCCGCTTCGAGCGGCTGCATCGCGTTGCCTCCCCCGTGGTTGTGCGAACGCCAAGCAGCACCTTAGGGGGTGTGGTGGCGCCGGGGCGGACTCCTGCTCACGTCGGGGTGCTCTGCTCACGTCGGGGTGACGGGCACCGCCCCTTCGGGCGCGGGGGCGGCCGGTCCGCCGGGTTCGAAGCCGGCCAGCATCTGCTCCAGGGCCTGCTGGTCGGGGCCGACGAAGGGGTCGATGCCCGCCGCCAGGCTCACCGTCTCGATCATCCGGTCGGCGATCCCGACGGCCGGCGGGAGGTGCGTGGAGACCACGATCTCCGGGTCCATCGCGCGCAGCGGCGCCACGGTGGCGAGGTAGCGGTCACGGTCCACGAGGTGCACCCACGGGCTGTCCACGGAGGTCCACAGGAGCTGCGCGGCCCGCAGGTCTTCGGCGCCGACCGACGCCGCCTCACCGCCGCCGGCGAGGTCCGCGCTCGGCATGGGCCCGCCGAAGCAGTCGGAGCTGAAGCAGGCCCGCGAGCGGTCGTCGTAGAACCCGACGGTCGCGGGGTTGTCGAAGAGCGGCGGCCGGAACGCGGCGAGCGAGCGGTCCCCGACGTCCAGGGACTGCCCGGGGTTGAGCAGGAAGACCCGGTCCATCGGCAGCGGCCGCTCGCAGGACATGATCCCGGCGGCGATGAACGTGGTCACGAGCCGTGCCTGAGGGGCGGCCTCCAGCAGGGCGAACAGCCCCCCGGTGTGGTCCCGGTCGGGGTGCGTCAGCCAGATCCACCGCACGTCGGCGGGGTCGAGCGCGGAGCCCAGCGCCTCCAGGAAGTCGCGGTCGGGCAGTCCGAGGCCCGTGTCCACGACGACGGGCTCCCGGGCGTGCAGGACGAACGCGTTGACCGGGAGGAAACCGATCCCGGGCACTTCGAGGCTGTCACCCAGGACGGTGATGTCTCGGCCGACCTTGCGATTGGTCATGGCGGAACTCCGAACGGCCCCCTTGGCGTATGACGCTCGCGGCCGGCGACGACAGGCGTCCCCTCGCCTTCCATGGTGGCCCCGCCCCGCCGCCCGCGCCGCCCGGAGCAGAGGAGACCCGGAGGATGAGGAGAGGGGAGGAGAGGAGAGGAGGGCACCGGAGCACGTCGCACGCCGAGCACCGCCGGCGCGAAGGCCGTCCCCGGGGGATTCTCCCGAGGCGACGGAAATGCGAAAAGATCGCGAATTCCCGGGAAACGGCATATCAGCGCAGCGGATGCTCCGCGGCGGCCTTCAGGAGCTCCACGGTGACATCCGCGGGATAGCCCGTCGTCGCTCCCGTACGGCGCGCGAATTCCCGTACGCCGGCCAGCTGATCGGGTCCGAAGCGGAAGTCGAGCGTCGTGAAGTACCGCTGCAGCAGGTCGGCGTCGAAGGCCTCCCAGCGGGCCGCCTGCTCGGCGACCTTGGCGACCTCCTCCAGGGACAGGTCCCGGGAGGCGAGGAAGGCCTCGTGGACCTTGCGCACAACGACGGGCTCGCGGGCGAGGTAGTCCTTGCGGGCGGCCCAGACGGCGAAGACGAACGGCAGTCCGGTCCACTCCTTCCACATCAGCCCCAAGTCGTGCACGTCGAGGCCGAGCCGGGGTGCGTCGTGGAGCGAGGCGCGCAGCGCGGCGTCGCCGATCAGCACGGCCGCGTCCGCCTCCTGCATCATCACGCCCAGGTCGGGCGGGCAGGTGTAGTAGTCGGGCCGGACCCCGTACTGCTCCGAAAGCAGCAGCTGGGCGAGGCGCACGGAGGTGCGCGAGGTGGAGCCGAGCGCGACCCGCGCGCCGTCCAACCGGGTCAGCGGCACCTGGGAGACGATCACGCAGGACATGACCGGGCCGTCGCAGCCGACCGCGAGATCGGGGAAGGCAACGAGCTGGTCGGCGTTGCGGAGGAACTCCACGAGGGTGATGGGGGCGATGTCCAACTGCCCGTCGACAAGGCGTTCGCTCAGCTTCTCGGGGGTGTCCTTGGTCAGCTCCAGGTCCAGCAGCGTGCCGGTTCTGGCCAGCCCCCAGTAGAGGGGAAGGCAGTTCAGGAACTGAATGTGGCCCACGCGGGGGCGACTGCGATAGACATCCACATCGCGAGACTAGCCGCCGGGCCTCCGTCAGCCTTCAGGCGGCCCTCAAACGTCCGAGTGACGTGATCTTTCCCTCTGGTCTCGGCCGCACTCTGCATGCTAGGCTCGACGCAAGTTGCAGTTTGGTTTCCCTTGCAGTACGAGGCCTGCGGAGAATGTGACCCGCAGGCTTTTGTAGTTTTCAGACTTCTTAGCAGGTTCTGGAGCAGGGCGACCCTTTGGCCCATAGGAGGGCTCATGGCTACCGGAACCGTGAAGTGGTTCAACGCTGAAAAGGGCTTCGGCTTCATCGCCCAGGACGGCGGCGGCCCGGATGTCTTCGTCCACTACTCCGCGATCAACGCCTCTGGCTTCCGCTCCCTTGAGGAGAACCAGACGGTGAACTTCGACGTCACGCAGGGTCCGAAGGGCCCGCAGGCGGAGAACGTCACCCCGGCCTAGTCGCCTGGGCCAACCTCATCGCGGGTTGGATAGCAGTACCCAAGGAGCCCTGCCTCCTCCGTGCAAGCGGAGGTTGCGGGGCTCCTGCCTTTTGCGCCTTTGCGCCGGGTGCACCTCTTGTGCCGCGTGGCATCGAGCGGCGCACCACGGGGACGGCTCACGGGGACGGCCCACGTTCCGTGTCCCTGCCGGACGCGGAACGGGGGCCGTTGCCTTCCCGTCGGCCGGCTATGCCGGCGGCGCGGTGATCTTGAGGTCCAGGATCAGGACGACCTTCTCCTTGGTGATCAGGCGCAGGTGGTACGTGCCCGGCGCCACGTCCGCGGTGAACAGCTCCGGCAGTGCGATCGTGCCGTCGGCGCCCGTCGGGGTCAGGTCCAGGGTGAACAGTTTCTCGCCGTCCTTGCCCTTGAAGTACGGACCCTTCGCCTTCGCCGGATCCACCGGCACCCAGCCGCTGCCCGCCGCGTCCGGCTCGACGAGAGCGGCGGTGGCCTGCGTCCCCTCCACCGGCTTGCCCTGAGCGGTGGCCGTCAGCTGGACGCCCGTCAGGCTGGTGCCGGCGACGACCTCCAGCGGCTTCGCCGCATCCGGGCCGGTCCGGGTCAGCTTGTCCGCGACCGGGAGCGGCTTCGCCGTGACCGTGCCGGTGAGGTTCGCCGTGGCCTTGGCCGTGGTGTCGTAGCCCGCGATCCGCAGGGTGAAGGTGCCCGCCTTGGCGCCGGCCTTGAGCTCGGCCGCCGCCGCGATGCCCTCGCTGTCGGTCTCCACCACCAGGTGGTCCTTGGCCTCGGCACCGAAGCCGGTGCCACCCGTGGTGTCGTCCTTGATCTCGAACAGCAGGCTCAGCTTGGCGGCCGGCTTGCCGTCGCTGAGCACCGCCTTGACGCGCGGCACGGTGACCGCGGCCCCGGCCTCGGCCTTGAGTTCGGCGCTCCCCAGCAGCTCCAACTTGTCCAGGTGCGGGGCCGGCGGGGTCGGCTTCTGCGGCTCGGCCGGCTTCGACGGCGTGGGCGTCGGGGTGGGAGTCGGGGTCGGGGTCGGCTTCGACGTGACGGGCTTCGTCTGCGCCGACGGGTTCGGCCTCGGGGTGGGCAGCACCGGAGTCGACGGGGTCGGGTAGCTGCCGACGGGCGGGTTCGGCACCTGGACGGCGCCGTTCTGGTACTGGCGCATGTACCCGAGCACGGTGTTCACGTACTCGCGGGAGTCGTTGTAGCTGAGGATCGCCTTGTCGAGCTTGGCCGGATCCGAGAGGTCGCGGTCGCCCGCGCACAGGTAGAGCCCCGTGCCCAGCGCCGCGTCGTAGATGTTGTTCGGGTCGCGCTTGCCGTCGCCGTTGCCGTCGGCTCCCCAGGTGGCCCAGGTGGAGGGGATGAACTGCATCGGGCCGACGGCCCGGTCGTAGACGGAGTCCGCGTCCCACTCGCCCTTGTCGGTGTCCATGATCTTGGCGAAGCCGTTGCCGTCCAGACGCGGGCCCCGGATCGGCTTCTCGGTGGAGCCGTCGGCCTTCAGCCCGTAGCCCGAGGCGTGGACGGACTCGACCCGGCCTATGCCCGCGACCAGCTCCCAGGGAAGGTGGCAGCCGGGCAGCGCGGCGGCCACCGCGGTCTGGGCGCGCTGGTACGCGTCGAGGGCGGTCCCGGGTATGCCGCTGGCCCCCTCTCCCGCTCCGGCGGCGGGCGGCGCGGCCGGGTCGGCGACCGCGTCGGGCAGGTCGAGCCGCGCGTCGCCGCGGTCGGCGGCCTGCGGGCTGTCCGGCGTCGGCTCGGACTCACCCGCGTCGGCGGTGGACGTGTTGGTCACCACGGCGGCGGTCGTCAGGCTGGCCGCGAGCGCGGCCGTGCACAGGACCTTGCGCGAGGTGTTGACGAGGTGACGGTGAAGCGGCTTCACAGTGCGGCGATCCCCCAAGGCGGCCGGCAACGTATACGGCGGGTCGAGCCGTGAATATTCACTGTCTATCAGGTATTCGGGCGCGACTCGCCGCCACCCCGGCAGTTGTGGCACACCATTCGTCTCGACTTCACCGGGTCCGGCGACAGGACGCACAAAGACCCCACACAAAGATCTCACAGCCGTGCCGGAAAGACCCCAAAGCCCGCCGGTTTGACCGTTCATGACCGCCGGTCCGCGCTGCTAGCGTCGGCGTACATGACAGCAGAGGCGACCGAGGTGCACGAGGCGGCCTTCCGCGCGCGTGCGGAGCGCAGGCGGACCATCGGGTTCGGTCTTCTTCTCGCGGCGAGCGGCATATGGCTCTGGCTCGCCTACCAGTTGTTCGTCCCGTTCACCCTCGACCACAACGGACGCAGCCACGACTGCGCCTCCCGGGTGTTCTACGACGACGGGGACTTCGGTACCCGCTCCTACGCCGACGCCGAGGGCGACCGTTGCGCCGGTGCGCGGGACTGGGCCGAACTGCTCGGCCTGCTGCTGGTCTCCGTGCCGCTGGCAGCCGGCGGGGTCTACCAGTACGCCTCCGGTGCCCTCACCGTCGCCCTGCGCCGTCACGAGGACGACACGGCCCAGATCAGGGCCATGTCCGCCCGCTGAGCCGGGTCAGCGGCCTGCGCCGTGCAGGTGCACGCGGAGCAGGAGCTCGTGCAGGGTGGCCCGTTCGGCCTCGTCCAGGGGACCCAGCAGCTCGTCGCGTACGGCCGCTGCCTCCCCGGTCAGCTCCTCCAGGAGGCGGCGCCCCGGCTCGGCGATGCGCACCAGCACCCGGCGGCGGTCCGCCGGGTCGCGCGCGCGCTCGACGCGGCCGGTCCGGGCCAGCCCGTCGACCACCTTCGCCATGTCACTCGGGTGCACGTCGAGCCGCTCGGCGAGCTCGCGCTGCACCTGCGGGCCGTGGTCGGCCAGGGCGGCGAGCACCGCCATGTCCCACAGCCGCAGCCCGCGGGCCGCGAGCCGTTCGGCGACCAGGGTGCGGGCCGCCTTGCCCACCTTCGAGAGCAAGTAGGGCGTGAGCGCGGCCAGTCGGGGCGTCGCGGGGAAGGTCATGGACCTATCGTAGGGTGGAACCAATAGTAGGTGCCACCCTACTAATGAGGCCATCGCCATCCTTCGAAGGAGAACCGGCATGGACGCCCTGCACCCCCGCCTCCTGACCGCCCGCTTCGACGCGACCTTCCGCTTCTACGACGCCCTGCTCCCCGCCCTCCTCGGCGCCACCCGCACCCGCGGCAGCGCCGAAGGCCCGTACGCCTCCTGGGACGTGGGCGACCAGGGCGTCCTGGCCCTGCTCGACCGGGTGGCGACCCCCGCCCCGGCGACGCCCCGTCCCGCGGCCGCCCCCGACGACCGCACGATGCTGGTCAGTCGCGTCCCCGACGTGGACGCGGCCTACGCCGCCTGCCTGGCCCACGGCGCCACCCCCGCGGCCCCGCCGGCCGACCGCCCGGAGTGGGGGCCGACGCTGCGCACCGCGCAGGTCCGCGACCCCGAGGGCAACCTGTGGGAGCTGCAGTCCTACGAGGACGCGCGGGAGCGGGTGTCCCGGCGCCCCGAGGAGCTTCCCGGCCACTAGGGTGACGGCCACGCTGGCGTCACGCACCGAGCCGGGAGCCGCCATGACCGCCGATCCGATCCGCATCCCCGACCTGTCGGACCGCCCGCACCGGTTGACCGTCGAACGCACGATGATCGCGAACGCGCACACCCTGTACGCGGCGTGGACCGCGAGGTTCGGCCGCTGGTTCGCCGCACCGGACTCGGTCCTCATGAGGCCGGAGGTCAACGCGCCGTTCTTCTTCGAGACGGAGTCCCCCGGGGCCCGGCACCCCCATTACGGGCGCTTCCTGCGCCTGGAGCCAGGCCGGCTGGTGGAGCTCACCTGGGTCACGGGCCGGGACGGAACGGCGGGGGCGGAGACGGTGGTCACCGTCGAGTTCGGCCCGCACCCGATCGGCACCCGCCTCCACCTCACCCATGCCGGCTTCTACGACGAAGCCGCCCGCGACCGGCACGAAGCCGCCTGGCACCAGATCCTGGCCCACCAGGACGACGTCCTGACCTGACACCGCGCGGGCGCCACCGCGGGCGGGATGCCCGCGGGCGGGGCCGGAAGGCGGGGCGGGGCAGGGCGGGGATCCGCGCATGCGGTGCCGGAAGGCGGGGCGGGGGCTTCGGTGGTCGGGATGCCCGCACCGGGGTCGGAGGGAGTCCGGGGGCGTCCCGTCAGTCCACTGTCCTTCCGTGCCGGTCCGGCCCGTCAAGGGCGCTCCTCCTCGTTCCTCGTCGTCGCGTCGCTTCGCGATGGCCTTCGGCCACCCTTGACTGCCCGGCCCGCCCCGGAAAGACAACAGACTGCCGGGAAGCCCCCGGGGAATGGCCGGGGGGTGACAGTCCAGGAGCGGGCCCGTCAGCGATGCACGGGCCGGTTCCCGCCGCCAGTTCCCCATCCGGGGCCGATCGATCCCCTTTTCCGAGCCCAGGCCGGGTCAAGCCGCAGCCGACGCCAACCAGATGGGCATCGGGACCCGCAGGGGCCACCATCGCCCCAAATCGCTACACAGCCGGTCTCGGCATAGCGTCCCCGGCCCGTCTGGGGCTGGGAATAAGCCGCCACAGATCGCTACACAGCCGATCTTGGTTTGGCGGCCGACGACCGTCTGGGCTTGCTCATAAGCCGCCACAGATCCCACAGGGCCTGTCTCCGTTGGCGCCCGACGGCCGTCTGCAGCCGGGAGAGGCGCGACAGATCGCCACACAGCCGATCTCGGCTCGGCGTCCGCGGCCCGTCCGGGGTTGATGGGACGAGACGACCAACTCTTCAGCACTACCGAGGCCCTGGGATGACTCGTGTGCCGTCTGCTGACACCAGAAAAGCCAACTGACCGCAATCTGGACCGATCCAAGCACCGTTCAGGCCCCATGGCGGCCCACTGGAGACCTTGGCGGCCTCTTCGTGGGCATCTGGAAGGCCGAAAGGGCCCAGAAGGAGCCGGATGCCAGGCTTTTCGTCATCACGCTCAGTCAAGAGCCCATCTACTGACCAACCGGCCGCCAAAATGGGGCAAACCAGCCGCAGACGCATGACTGCGTCATGCCTG